>JAHLWJ010000063.1 GCA_019057975.1 Promethearchaeota archaeon
TATATTTTAAAAGATCCATTTTATTTTGATCCTTTTTTTTTTGTTATTAAATATATATATCGTATTTTCCTAATTTAAAAATTATATTTAATTGAATCGTCACATGATCGATTTGCTTTTAAACTAAATTCTCTTTTTAAGAATTAGAAAAAATTAAATAAAGATAAAATTATAAAGATTATATAAAATCAATTAATTTCATAGAAAATAATATTAATGTATTGATTTCTTAATTACATTCTAAAAAAAATAAAAATTGCGATGAAAGTCTTACTTTTTGGCCCTCAAAACGCTGGAAAAACAAGTTTAATGAGGACTACTTGCCTAGGATATAACTTTATGAAAGTCCTAAATTTAAAACCTACTAAAGGTGTTTCTAGAGAAAATTTTATTTTCCGAGGGATTTTAGAGCTATCAATTTGGGATTTAGGCGGTCAAGAACGATATATAGAACGTTATTTCTCTGAATCCCAGCGCGAACTCATATTTTCCGAGGTTACTGCTGCAGTTTTTATGGTAGATTCTGCTCTTGTGGAAGCGGGAGTGCGTGATATTTTCGATAACTTCTTGAAATATTTGTTCGAATTTTCTCCTGAAATCGATCAAGCATATGTATTGCTAAATAAAATTGATTTACAAGAATCGAAAGAGGATGAATATTACGAGATATTATCTAGGGGGTTAAACGGGGAATTTATTGATAAGATTTCTTTCACTCCAGTGTCTGTAAAAGAAGGAAGTGCTCAACATAGATTAATCGAAATTTTAGATTTTGAGATCCAGAAGAATACTTTATCCCTACAACGTTTAGGAAAGATTCGTCATTTATTAGATGAATTAAAGATTAATACTATATCAGAATACCTTTTATTCAACCAACCTGATGGCTTATTAATTACATCGACGTTCGGTAAATTTGAATCAAAACCATTGCAATTTATGAAATTTGAGATTGGAACATTAGATTCTAATATCTATAATATCTATCAACAAATTATGGAATTTCAAAGCATTACGAATTTGTCTCCATTAAAATTATCAACTGTAATTTACGAATCAGAAGATTGTTGGATTTTAGTAAAAGAAGTTATTAATGGAGCTGTTTTAATGGCTGTTACAAGAAGTAAACGGCCTGAAGTTTTTTCAGGAGTATTGGGCGCTTTAAATGGAGAACCTTTCAATAATTTAAAAATATATTTAAAATCTTCTGAATTTTAGCATATTTATAAAAAAAATAATTAAAATAAAATAGTAAGTTTTAAGGACTTTTTTCTAACTTTTTATGTAATTACTGTTCTTTATCATATAAACCTATTTTTGTAAGGAACTGCTGCTTAGCATGATGAGGTCTTCTAATAACTGTATCATTAAATTTCTCAATTTCTCTTGCTTCATCACACATTAGTGCAGCAGCTCTCATCATCTCGTGGGCAGTTGCGAGTAATGGCATATATTCAGATCTCTCTTTTAGTTGAAAACAAGCTTTTCCAGTAATATTAGAAACCGAAGCTGCTAATTCAAAAGCCCCAATAGCTTTTGCTCTTGCATATGGATTTGAGAAATTCGCAGCTTCTGATGCAATATTCGAGTCTATAATTATTTGAGGCAGAGTAGGAGTTCTTCCATCTAGCATATCCAGAATAACTTTATTTAATTCTTCTGTTATGACTTGAAGTGCTCCAGTTATTGCAAGAACCTTTAACAAATCCGAATTGAAAATGCTCATCTCGATCGGGTCAAGAAAAGGTCTACGTGCTCCAATCATGCTGTCACAATTTACTAAAATATAACCCATGTTTTTATTTTTAATTTCTTCAACTGCTTTTTTAGCTGGCGCATCTGAAATAATTATAGTAGGAATATTTCCTGCCATTTCTCTAGCGGATTTTGGTCCTGGTAAAGCTGCATTAGGACTTGACATAATAATCAATTCTGGACTCCATTTTAATAGATCTTCCATAGTTTTTGTACACATTTCGGGAGGGTGCATTTTTGCACCGGATGTAACTTCGTATACATTAATCATCGTAGATTCAGCACGCTCATCCATTAAAAAAGCAAGTAATAGAGATGATCCAATAGTTCCATTCTTTAAAATTCCAATCTTAAGTACTTTTTCGCTCATTTTTTACAACATATTCTGTAATTTCAATTTTAATTTGAAAATATAATATCATACAATTTTTCAATGTTTTTATTTTTTTTTCAAAATTTTATATAAAATAGAACCTATTAGTTCATACGACAATTAAAATTTTCATAATTAAAATCAATTAGAAGGAGTAATAATTAAAATGGAATTAAATGGTGTAGAGATTGAGGATACTTTCTGTGAAGCTTTTGGAGGATTTTTTACGCGAATACTAATTACTGCTAAAAATGAAAAGTGGGTGAAAATTGCCGCATTAGCCTCAACAGGTTATGGAACATCGACAATTCATTGTGATGCTGAAGCAGGAATTGATATTTTTGTTCCCTCGGATAAAACCCCAGATAATCGTCCAGGAGTGATTGTTATGTTTTTCAAAACAAAAAAAGATCAGGTGAGTAACGTTGTAATGAATCGATTGGGACAATGTGTCTTAACATGCCCCACTACTGCTTGTTATGATGCATTAGATGGATCCTTGGCTCCTGAAAAAGAATTTGAAATAAAAATAGGAGCAAATCTTAAATTTTTCGGTGATGGATTTCAAGAGAAAATTGAAGGAAAGTTTCCATTCGAGGCGTGGTCAATACCAGTTATGGAAGGAGAATTTATTGTTCAAAGTATGGCGAAAGTTGGGAAGGGAATATTAGGGGGAAATTTCTTAATAATTGGTGAGAATCAAGATGCTGCCCTTGAAGCGGCTGAAAAGGCAATAGATGCAATCAAAGATGTACCTAACTTAATAGCTCCATTCCCAGGTGGTATAGCACGATCCGGATCAAAAGTAGGGTCAAAGTACAGTTTCTTAAATGCATCAACAAACGATCCACTTTGTCCTACTCTAAAAAATAAAACTGAAAATTCGATTTTACGTGAGGGAGATAATTGTGTTTATGAGGTAATCCTGGATGGAGCTACGGAAGAAGCGATAAAAACAGCATTGAAAATAGGAATTGAAGCTGCAGTAAAAGTTCCAGGAATAAACAGAATTTCTGCGGGTAATTTTGGGGGAAAACTTGGGAGATTTCAATATAGGCTTTATGATATCTTAGAATAACAAATAAAATTAGTAATTTTTAAGACAAGAAAACATTTAAGAAATTCCTTATTTATAATTTTCTTTTTATTTTACGTTTAGGAACACTCTCTTCTTCTTTCTCCGGTGTTTTTTCTTTTGTCTCTTTCTTTTCTACTAATTCTTCAGTTTGTTTCTCTTTTTCTTTTTTCTTTATTGATGGTTTTTTTGATGGTATCTCTTTCTTTTTAGGAGTTACTGCTTTTGAACCAATCGCTTTTGATTTAAAATGTCTGTAAGCAAGTCCAACACTTATTAGTATCCCCACTATTAATCCTAAAAAGAAAATAATCCATGGTAAATAATCACTTAATGCATCAGGAATAATTGTTATTGCTTGAGGCGCTTTATCATAATCATCTGTAAGGCTTGTGATTGCTCCATCAGAATCAATAACATAAATATACACGTACCAGACACCAGTTATTAAGTCAATAGTCCGGATATTAATTTCTGTATCAATATCGTTATAGCCTCGGGTTATATTATACCATTCATTATTTTCATCTAAAAGAGCGACTTTAATGTAAGCAACTTCTTCTACATCCGAAACATTAAAAGAAAAGATTAAATTTTTACCATACAATATTGACAATCCTTGATCCCCTGTTCTTCCGTTAATCTCATAGCTGTGAATTTCAGGTAGGTTATTTTTTACTGTGAGAAAATCTGAATAAGAGCTAATTCCACCTCGCTTATCGTCTGCAGTAATTTCAATTCTGTATTTTCCAGCGGGTCTTCCTGCAGGAATCAAAAAATTCCCTAAAAAAGTGATATTGGTATCATGATCTATTTGAACTGTAGGAAGGAAGATTCCTTGAGGATCTTCAATAGACATACTTATCTCTAGATTTTCTGGGAGTTCCTCAGTATCTGTCACATTCAGAGTAATATCACATTCTTCTTCTCTATATGGTTCTTCTGGAGAAAATAATATCGATAAACTATCTATAACTGGATTTGTATTTAAAACTTTAAATGGATAATAGGCTGCGCCTTTTATGCCAAAGTCTGTATCTGTCATATTGAGTTTAATATAAAAAGTTTGACCTAAAAAGTTATAAAAAGTTTCATTATTAATTCGATAAGTAAACTGAACAGAGTTATATTTAAAGTTAGTTATATTACTCTGTTCCGATTCAATTGTGCTATTTACGATTGTAAGATTCCATTTTGAACATTTTGTAACAATTAATTCTGCATATAAGTCATCTCCAACGTAATATTCAGAACTATTAGTGAATGCCATGTAGTTAGTCTGAATTGTAAAATTAGTATAAGTTGTATGTGTATTTAAAAGTGTATCGGTAATATTGTAAATTAGAAAGCTTACATTCTGAAAACCTAAAGGTGCGTCGTATTCTGGTGCATACTCATAAGAATATTTATAAATTGTAAAATTTTCCATATTGTAATTAATGGTAGAGCCATTAGAAAAATCTATTTGCATAACCGCATGATCAACATCATTATAACCAAAGGTGTCAATAGTGAAATTGATAGATTCAAATAACCGATAAACAGTTTCAGCACTTCGATTTATTGCATTATAAGATAAAGCTTCACCATTTGATAATTTTGGATTATAAAATATTTTTTCTCTATCCCCGTCATCTATATCTGAAATTGGGGATTCGTTAAAGGAAATTAAAATAACACCAAAAAAAGTATTAAATACAATAAAAAGAATTAAGGCAATACTGATTTGTTTTCTATTTCTCAATATTTCTCATCTTCTCAATTTTTTATGTTTTATCTGTTTATTTCCGAAGTATAACATAATACCAATGGGGATGATGACAGGTACTATATAAAAAATTATTAAATTAAAGGTTGAGAGCTCTAAAACAACTTTAAAATAGAATCTCGCAATTTCTTTATTTTCGCTATCCTCTAAGATTACCCGATAAATCTTAGTTCCAAATTCATATGGATTATTCGTAGGTATGATTTTTTTTTCAATCCTGTTCTCACCAGGGATGAGCTCGTTGATATTTGATTGCACTAATTTTCCATTAACGTATAAAGAAAATGCTTCTGAATTCTCTAAGTTATTCTTTATCGTAGCAATAAAATAAGCGGGAGCTCCTTGAGAGATCGTTCCTGGAAATGAAACGCTAATAATTTCAAATTTTGGTATAATTTCTATAGTCAATTCTTCAGAATAATATATGGTTGTATTCTGAAGTATATTCATTTCTATCCTAATTATATCATTTTCGATATTTTCAAGAGTTCTCAGATTAAATGAAATTGATCTAATCTCTTTTTTATCCAAAGTTACTTCTTGATTAAGAGTCTCAATTGAATTTTCTGTTTTTCCAGTAAAACTAACATTCAAAGATTGTGTTGCGTTTGGTAAATAATTAATCAGATCTAGAAAAATATCAATATTTTCACCACTAACAACCTTACTTTGATATAATAAATATTCGTAATCAAATGAATACCCAATTTCTATTATTTTTTTAATTTCTAAATATAATATATTACCTTTAGTAATTTTGAAAACGATTTCACTAGGACCAGGTCTAGCTCCAGGTCTAGCAGTAAGATTAAAATTAACATGTGTAAATTCTTCCAATTCAGTAGTTGCAGTAAAATTGACTTCCTGAGCGGTGAAATTAATTATATCCTTGCCCTCTAAAGATGCTGTTAGTGTCAAATTATCTCTTCTAGTATAATTGATAGGAAGTGTTATATTTAAGAGCGGACCTTGATATAGAAAACTAACTAAACCCTCAATTGTTTCATTTATTAGCCCAGAATTAACGTTGAAACGTTTAATAGTGTCAGCTAGGTTGAAATAAGTTTTATTCGCCCAAATATAAATATAATAACCTTCTTCTATTGGCAATGTTTCTTCGATATTATATATGAGAGTATGTGATTCAGCCTGACTGCTAGTTTGATTTTCAAATTGATACAAAAATGTTCCATTTGGATATTTAAAAATATAATTTATGTCTGCATCAGTTATATTATGCCTTATAATAAAAGGAACATAATCATCAATTGAAAGATTGTAATAGTATTCCGTATTCTCGAATGCATAAACTGATGTTAAATTCATAATATCTTGATTAAAAACTAAATCAGGGACTGTAGCAGTTAGATTATAATTTACCTCTAATATTGTACTGCTATAAGTTTCAGATGCTTTCAAATAAGCATCATATAGCTTTAGATTGGAGTTAAAATTCTTACTACTATCTGCTAGAGAAAAATCGTATGCATTATTTATACTATCATATAAATTATTTTCAAATGAGTCGAAAAGTTCAATAGCTCTATCATAATATGTTATATTTCCTGTAAGTTGGAACAATCTTATACATGCTTCTAGCATTAGAGCGTTTGAATTAAGGTTGGTGCTACCATCAGATAGAAACCAATTAGGTTGAGCAATATTAGAATAAAGAGCATCACCAGTCAAATTCCATAAGTGATCATCTAAGCTATTGTAGAGGTCAACTGCTTTCTCTAAAAAAGGTGAATCACTTTCCATTCCTGATCCAACCCAAAATTCTAATAATGTTATGATTCCTAAAGCATTCACATCTAAATGATAATATTTTTGTCCATCAAGCGAAGTACTCCAATCTATATCTGCATTATGATAGAATGCTTTATCATCAACATCCCACATATTATCTACGATTGAGTTCATTGTTTTATTTGCTAAATCGTACGCTCTATCTGTTATAGCGTTTTTTAAATTAAGTTGATGATAATATGTCTGGTGAATTAGGAGATTTGCTAAAATACAATAAAAGTTGCTTTCAGAGTATTTATTAGATGTAGAATTAGAAACAGCGAATCCATCATAGATTTCATCCCAAAAATTAGTAGAATTTATAAGAAAAAACATTTCTTCAATTGAATCTTTTGGAAACTTGCCATTGATAGAAATATCATCGATATCTTCACCAATATTTTCAATTAGTAAAAAAATTGGCAACAAGTTATCGATTAAATATCTATCATCATCCTTCACTTGACCTGTAGAGTTATCGACTGACCTTACGAACCCGTAATTAAATTGCTCATTATCATCTTCATACCATAAAGGAGTTGATTTCAACTTTAAATAAGTATCAAAAGTTTCAGTTGGGTTAATCTCCGTATTCATTAACGAATTATACATAAGCAAATTATCTTCTGAATAAATAGTATCATCTGTAATTATTCCATTTGTATCTCCCTCTCTAAAATAGAGTGAGATATCAAGGTCTAAACTGGATTTATAATTATATTCGAAAAAAATACGTAATAAATCAAAGTTTTCAGTAAAAGGATTTTGAAGCATCGATATATCCGTAGCAATATCTAAATTATTTTGATCATAATTGAATAGATTTTCATTTTTACTATCAATAACTTCATCAAGATCATTTGTCTGATCTGAATAAACATAATGATTTAAAAAATTTAGGGTAAACATCAAAGTAAAGAAAACACAGATTATAATCTTAAAATATTGTCTATTTTGTCTTCTTTTCTTTCCTGTAGCATAGAATTTGAAAAAACTCATTTCAGATTGAATAAGATTAATATTATTAATAATTGTTTAAATTTTAATTTATATTTTTAAAAAATCCTTCTCTTTAAAATTTTTTCTGAAAGAATCAAAAAGATCAGAATATTAAGCAAAAATGTAAGAAATTACTCTCTTTGTTTCTTTTTTATAACTTCAGAAAGATTTGAGATATTTATCCGTATTTGTTCCATTGAATCACGGTCTCTAAGTGTAATACAATTATCATCTAATGATTCATAATCTATCGTTATACACCATTTTGTACCTAACTCATCTTGTCTTCGATATCTCTTCCCTATTGAACCTGCCACATCATAAAAGGAACCAATACGATTTTCTAACAACTCTCTGTGAATTTTTAATGCGAATTTTCTGATATTTTCTTTATTCCTAACGAGAGGAAACACTGCTACGGTATTTGGTGCTAAATTTGGGTTAAGTTTTAGGATAATTCTTCCTTCTTCAACATTAAAGGTAGTTTCGAGTAAAGAATATATAATTCTATCAATTCCAAACGCAATTTCAAGAACTTGAGGAACTTCCTTAATATTTGGGTCAGCTCCCATACTGATCTCAAAGTTTTGTTTTGAATATTCAGCATGCCTTCTCAAATCATAATCTGTTCTATCATGTATTCCGCATATCTCGATCCATCCAAATTGTCTTGTTTTGATTTCTAAATCCCAAGCATCATCAGCATAATGAGCCCGTTCATTTAATGAATGCTGTCTAAATCTAATTAATTCTTCAGGGATACCCAGAACTTTTATTAAATAATGTGCCATATAAAGGCAAAAAGCATAAGCAGGTTTTTTAAGAATTTTATCTTTTATAGCTTTATCAAGAGAAATAAGATTTGTTTTGTCAATGCCTTTTTCTTGCATTTTCCAGTCTAAGAGTGGTAATTTGTTTAACTTTACTTCTTCATAATCCATATATTCCATTTCTTGCTCTCTACTGATAAACATTTGAAGCTCAAATTGATCAAAAGACCTCATTCGTAGAACCCCTTGTCTAGGTGAGATTTCGTTCCTATATGCTTTGCCAAATTGGTAAATTTTAATAGGGTATTGTCTACGCGCATCTTGATCTAAACGATTGAAGAGTAAATATGTTGTTGTAGCGGTTTCAGGGCGTAGATAAGCTGTAACATTATTTCCCACAGATGTTTTTAACATCAAATTATATTCTTCAATTTTTTGAAAATTATTTCCACATTTAGGACAAGTTAGTTCATGTTTATTAATCAATTTCTCCATTTCCTCAAATGATAAGCCATCTATCATAAGATCAGGAAGATTTTCTTGAAGAAATTTATCTGCTCTATACAACGTGTTGCATTTATTACATCTCATTACGGGATCTATAAATCTTTCTAAGTGACCTGAAGCTTCCCAAACGATACGGGGCATGATTGTTGGGCACTCAACTTCCCCAAAACCAAAATAACGACATTCTCGTCTAAAAAGTTCTAATATATTATTTTTAAGAGCCATACCTGCTGGACCATAGGAATAAAAACCTGCGAATCCGCCATAAATTTCCGGAGAAGGTCCCCAAATGAACCCACGACGTTTTACTAATGAATTAAATGTCTCAATGCTATTCTCGATTTTCATATAGATTCTAAAAGTAATTGATAATATTTGTATTTTAAGAATTACTCAAATTGAAATAAATTTTTATACAACTAAAAGATAATAATATTATTTAAAGTAATTATAAAAATTGACTTATTATGTTGTTTCAAGATACTTTTCATGATTTTGGATTTTGGGATGCTATTGAAATGGGGCTCTATTTTATCATTGTAGGCTATTTCTTTTTATTGTTTTTCTACTTCCTATTCATTAGGTTTCGAACTTCAAAGAAATTATATTGGTTGTATTTTAGCTTGTTCTTTCTATGTTTTGGAATTGCGCGAGTATTTTTCATTATATATTATTTTTTCGCTCCAGAACTATATGAATCTCTTCCTCCCCCTGGAAATGGTGCTGAAGTTATAGAGTTTTTAATGATTAATTATCGATTAGCTACATTTTTTACTTGGATAGGAACTGCTTGCGCCGTAGGAGTGTTGGGAATTCTATTATTTCCGCCGGATACTCAGGTAGAAAAGAAGGAAGGGAAAGGGAGTACAATTAAAGATTGGATTGTAAATAAAAATAACATCAAACTACTAATTCGTTTAGGATTGATTATTGTTCCTATCATAATAGGAGTTCTATCTTTAACTTTATCAAAATGGCTTTTTATGGATCCAGATTTTCCAAGTCTATATAATTTACCAGCATGGGAAGACAATATAGTTACAATAGGAATAGGATCTTGGGAATATCCTCTTGGGAGATTTTTGTTTAATTTCATCTTTATGCCATTATTCCTAGCATTAATTCCGTTTATATTTCTATATCTTGCCTGGAAAACTTTTGGAGTATTAAGAAAATCATATGCTTTAAACGCTATTGGGTTCCTCCTATATTTTATTGGAGGAAGGATCTTACAAGGAGCACTTGATGTAGCGGATTTTCCTCATGTAAGAGCGATATTACCGCCATTGATAATATTGTTAGCACTCCTTATATTGGTAATGGCTAATAACTATGAACAGCTCAAATGATTTTGCTTATTTAAAACTTCAATTTTCCTAACTTATTCATTTATGTAATATTTGAGCTCTTAGTTTTTTATTATCTTTTAAAAAAAGATTAAAATTTTATAACTGAATCGCTTTAAATTTAATATATTTAGAATTATTTTTTAATTAAAAAGTAGGAGAAAATCCTTGTCTGTACATGGTAACCAATATCTATTACCTTTTTTTATGAATAAAATTACAAAACGACCTGCTGTTCAAGGAAACGATGAATTATCCCTAACATTTTATCTTTTAACAAAGGATTTAAGTAAAAATGAGAAGATCCTTTCTTTTTCGAGACTTTTATGGCCTATCTTAAGCATACAAGGAACTATTGGCACACACATAATGTTGGATGGATTAGGTATTTTTAATAAGAGAGACAAATTTTCAAATCCCCCACGTCAACCGTTAGTTGGTCATATTTTAAGAAATATTGAAAAACGAACTAAGATAGAAGAACTGAATAAGTTAATAGATATTTTAACTTATAAAGACACAGAAGCAGAAGAACTAGGGGAAGGTGAAGAATCTGAATTTCAAACACTTAAAATAAATGGTTTGATAAATCCCGAGTTTCTTCAAACATTTATTATGATAATTCCACTTATAGAATACAAACCAATTATTGATTATACTGTTTTAGATCACAGTATTACCACTGAAAATGCTCTAAATATATCCGAGAATTATCGCAACATAATAAATACAATGAAGGGAAATGCTTTCAGGTGGAAAACCCAAACAGAATTGGTAGAAAAAGAAGTTAGTAAATGGCTTATTGATTTAAACGTACAACTTAAAGATCTTCATACCAGATATTCTAGTCAGTTGAATAAAACTTCATCAACAATAGATCCAACCCAAATGGACTACAATGTGAAATTAGAACAAGATAAAATCGATCAATGGGGTGTAGAGGAGAAAAAAAAGATAATTGAAGGTATGTCAACATTGTTTAAAACATCTGAAAGACATCTTGAAGAGATGGTTAAAAAAAATATATTTTTTACTAGTGGGGGTTCCTTAAAAAGTAGGGTTTATGAAGATGTTTTGCCCCATTTTCAAAATCATTTTAATTATTTAAAAGATGAGGGAAGGAAATTTTTAGAATCTCTTGAAGGACTTAACCAAAGATATGTCGAATTAAAAGAAAGAGCACGTCAAATAGATGAGGAAGCTAAAGTAAAACTAGAACGGTTTAGTGAATCACAGAATTTAAAATTAAAAGATAGAGATAAATTGCTCTCAGAATTTGAGAGCGAAAGAAAAGAAAAAATTTCTGGTCTAAAAATTCAAGAAGAAAATATAGAAAGTGTGTTTGGTAATATTAAAGAAATAATACAAGCAAAACATAATACATGCTTACAAGAAGCTCAAGAGTTAGTTAGATGGTCATTAATTGACAATCAATCAGAGTTATTTTCAAGACCTATACAATGGATTTATCTGCCTGTTTATGTCATGTTTATCGAAAATGAAGACAATATGGAAGAACGTATGAATATTTTATTTCCAGGATATATTACTAATGATCCAAATAATATTTATGAAAATATCTCAGATCCCTTGATGAAATTAAAAAATATTATAATTGAGATAATTGAAGATGATATGGCAGTGAGATCAAACTTTGAATTTTCATCCGAAAGAAAAAATTTGATAAAAGATGTGAATTTGAAGAAGAAAATACAGTTAGGTATTTCAAAATTAAAAGAAAAAGTTCTAATTAACGAAAATATTGAAGGAAAAATTCGGGAAAATCTTAATTTATTACCCTAATTTTAAAATATCTATTTTTCCATGCCAAGATCTAAATCGGAGCTTAGAAAAAGACTCAATCTTAAAAAAAAAAGAATTAGGGCACTATTTCTTTCTATAGAAACAAAGAAGAAGCAAAAAGAAGTTGTAGACAAAACTACAGAAGAACTTTACCAAGATGGCATGGTATACATTCAGATGAGGCTTCCGGTAGAAAAAATTACTAAAGAATTTGAGGCCAAATTAACAGATAAAATTGAACATAATATTATCCAAGGGAAAATTAGAGAGGCAACGAAAGAAGATCTTGATACTCTTAAAAATATATATAATCGAGCTTGGTTAACGAGTAATACTCCTTTCAGGTCGATTACTAAAACTGATTTATTAACAATTCTTGAACATTCAGATACCGTATTCTTCATTGGAAAAATATATGGTATTGATGCTGCATTTGTGCTCCTTGATTTTGAGGGTGAGAATAAAGAGTATGCCGTAATTGCTGCCTTAGCAGTCATTCCTCGATTTCAAAGAAGGGGTGTTGGAACTATACTGGGGATGGCTGCATGGAATCATTTAAAAGAACACTATCCTCATATAAAGGAGGTTAGATGTGAAGTATATAAAGATAATGTAGTATCATATGCTTTTATTAAAGGAATTGGATTTGAGGAATATGAGAGAAGAATTTATAAAAAAGAAGATTTTGAAATTGATGATAATTAAACATTATTTAAAGATCTGATTTTTTCGTCAATTAAACTAAAATTATCATCATCAAGAAGCTCCTTATAATAATCTCGTGCTTTTTCAAAACTTTCTTTAGCGATATCAGGCATTCTGATAGTAATATAAAGATCTCCTAACTTATGTAGAACTTCGGCAGCTTCTTTTATATATTGTAGATCTTCATAAATACCTAACGCCTCTTCAAAATATTTTATCGAATTTGATTTATCTTTTTCAAATTCTAAATATATATTACCAATTTTAAATTTAATTTGAGCACATTTCTTATTATCTCCGAATTTATGGTAAATTTCACAAGTTAAAATATAATATTCTATTGATTTGTCCTTTTCTCCTCTTGTATTGTATAACTCCGCTAGGCATTCTAATATGTCTCCCTGATTAATATTTTCCCCAATTTCGAAAATACGGACTGCTTCAAGACTTTTTAAAAAAGTACTTTCAGCATCTACTAGATTATCCCACAATAAATATAATTTTCCAAGATAAAGAAAACATTCCCATTCTAATTTTGCTTTCATATAAACAGACAGGTTTTCACTTACTCTATCTATTAGTTGTAATGCACTATTTAACCTCTCATTTGCTTGATCGTAATCTTCGCCTATTAAGTAATACAATTTTCCAAATTTTATATGGACTTGAATCATCCCATAAGCATCTTCATTTTGTGTGAAAAATTCTGAATTTCTTGCTAGAATTCGTTTAATCCTCTCATATTCTTCCAGTAAGTAAAGAACTTCAACTAAATTGGTTGATGTTTTTACTTCCTCATACATTAATTTCTCTCGTTTAGATAAATCAAGAGCTTCTTGATAATATTTATAGGATTGTTCTAAATCTTTGATCGAATAATATATATTTCCTAGATTGTTTAAAACCTTGATTAATTTTTGATTATCATTTACTTCTTTAAGGATTTCAAGAGATCTATTAAAGTGATAGATTGCTTGGTCAAAAAATCCAGTATCCTCTTGAATGAGCCCAATTTCATTATGACATATTGCCACATTAAATAAATCATCTTCCTTTTCAAAATTTCTTAATGCCAATTCAAGATTTTTTATAGCATTAGGTAAATCTCTCTTCTTATAATACAGGCTTGATTTTTCTAGTAATAGTGAACCTGGTATTGGATCTCCTAATATTTCTTTTTTCTCTAACACTTCATCAATTTTTTGTATTTCATGTTCTATTTCTTCGTCTTTTATTATTGTATCTTCATAATAATCATCTTCTTCAGCCATTTCAGGAGCAAAAAACTCAGATTCACCAAATCCAGGTCTTAAATTCCTATTTACTACATTCCTTAGATTTGAAATTAAAGGTTTATTACAATTTGGGCAATATGGATAATCATCTTCAATTGGTTGTTTACAGTAAGGACAGACCTTCATCAGTATAAAAATTTAATATGTTTAAAACTGAAATCCTTTTATTAAAAAATAAAAATTAGCTTATTTATAATTAATATAATAAATAAGTTTTAGAAATAACGGGATATTAACTATTCTATTAAGAACATCTTAAATTGTGTGTGATAAAATGAATGATCAAATTATATTTAAATCTGAAAAGGGAGTTCTTCATATTATTTTTAATAGGGAGGAGAAGAGGAATGCTCTTACAAGAGTTATGTACGCAGGAATTGCTGAAGGTATAGAGAGGGCGGAAAAAGATCCAAATATTAAAGTCATTTTAATTTACGGTAATGGTAAATGTTTTTGTGCTGGGAATGATTTAAAAGATTTCCAAGATCTTGAGTGGGCGTCGGATACCAGTCCATCAAGGAGTTGGACAGAATGGGTTGTGACAGCTAAGAAACCTATATTAGCTGCTGTCCACGGATATGCAATTGGTGTCGGGGTTACTATGTTACTACACTTTGATTTAATCTATGCTGCTAAGGGATGTAGATTCCAATTTCCTTTTGTTAATTTAGGATTAATTCCAGAGTTTGGATCTACCTTTAATCTACCAGAATTAATAGGACGCCAACGTGCTAATGAGCTATTCTTTTTTGGAGATTGGTTTAGTGCTGAAGAAGCTAATAAGATTGGAATTGTAAATAAAATCTTTCCAGAAAGTGAGTTAATTAAAGAAGTAACTCTTTTAGCAGAAAAGTTAGCTGAAAAACCTCCTAAGGCTTTACGACAAACAAAAGCATACATCAAGAAGTACTATACAGGAGTTCTTGAAAAATTAATGCCAGAAGAAGGAGCCGAATTTGTAAGAAGACAGAGATCTCCTGAAGCTCAAGAAGCGTTTAAAGCATTTTTTGAAAAAAGAAAACCAGATTTTTCAAAATTTTCATGACATTTCATTTTATACTTTCTTTATACATCCTTAATTCATCTATAATTTGTTTATCTTGTAAACCAAGTGATTGGAGCAAGATACGTACTTGAAGTTTAGCATTCTCAGCATTAATTTTATTTGCTAAGTGTAGAGCTTTTATAAATTGATTTTTGGCACCTTTAATTTCTCCTAAATAAAACAAAGTCTCTCCAACATAGCCTAGACCTTTAATAATTAACTCAGCATAGTTAGAATCAATTGCTACATTAGTACCTTTCTTAAAATATTGTAGAGCCTTTCCCATATTATTAATGTTCTTCTTTTCAAGAATTCCTAAGTTATAATATGATGTAATTATTCCTTTGAAGTCATTTATTTCTTTAAAGGCTTTTAATGTTTTCTTATAGAGTTCAAAAACCATATCCCATTTTTCGTTCTTTTCATATATGGAAATTAAATTTCCTAGACAATCTAATAAATTATAGATATCATTATTATCAGAACAAATAGCGCTACAATCCAAAAATGTATCACATGCCTCATCCAATTTGTTTAATTTTATCAAACAATTGCCAATCCCTTTTAAACAGGTGATTTTTTCTTGATTTTGCACTAAATCCTCATATATTTTATATGCTTTTTCATAATACTCGATAGACTTTGTATACTCCCTTTTTTTATAAAATAATGTTCCTAATATTCCATAAACGGAAGCTTGTCCTAACCTATCTTTTTGCTTTTCGAAATGTTTTAAACAAATTAAATAATTTTTCTCCGAGTCATAATATTGTTCTAATTGTAGTTGAATTAAAGCAATATCACTTAATTCTTTAATATAGTTTGAATTTTTACCAATTTTTTCTAGATCTTCTAGATTTTCCTGCTTTTTATTTAATAATCGTTGTAATTCCTCTTTAGTAAACTCTGCTTCATTCTTTGTCATAAAAATTCATGTAAATATTAGTTCCTTTATTTAATATCATCACAACATTTCTTCTAAAATTTCTGCCACGTTCTTTACATACTGGAGACATTTTTTTTCAAATAATTCATTTTGAGAGTAATAGTTTTTACCTTCAGGTGTATTAATATCACATCCTAATAATTCTTTACAAATTACAGCGCCATTAATTCCTTGAAATTGATCAGAAAATTCTCGTATAAGCTGATATGTCTTTTCTTTCACTTCTGCATCCCCATTTATTCCCATACCATATTTTAAACCGATAATCATAAAAGCTGCAGACACTGCACCACATGTCCTCCCAAACCGTGCCATCCCCCCGCCAAAACCAGTAGCCAATTTTAGAGCTGTATCTCGATTTAACCCGTATTGAATACCATATATACTCAATATGGATTGAGCACAATTAAAATCTCCCTTAAAGGAAGAAACAGCTTTTTCTATTCTTGACATTTTGACTACCCGCTTTTTGTTTCGAAAATTATATTCTAAATCTATAAGAAATATAAAATTACTTATCTATTATATATTTAGAGAAAGTTCCTAATAAAAATCAAACAACATAAGTGAATAATTTTGAAGCTAAAAGCAAGGTTATGGGATAGCTTAGATAATAATAAAGTTCAATGTCATGTTTGTGCAAATGAATGTATTATTTTACCTGGAAAAGTGGGTATATGTCGAACGAGAAAGAATTTTGATGGAGAAATGTTCACCTTAATTTATGGATCCCATATTTCTACTGGAAGTCTAGATCCTATTGAAAAAAAACCACTCTATAATTTCTGGCCAGGTGCCACAGCTTACTCAATAGCATCAATAGGTTGTTCATTTAAGTGTCAAAATTGTCAAAATTGGTCTATATCTCAAGCTAATCCAACAGACAATGGAAAAAACGGATTTTATGATCTTGAGGGTCATCAGGGACGAGAAATGTCATTGGTGGAAATGACACCTGACCAGTTAGTTAAAAAAGTTGTTAAAAGTGGAGCAAAAACCTTAGCATATACATACAATGAGCCTTTAATTTGGCATGAATGGATATTAGATACAACAAAATTACTTAAAGAGAAAAATATTAAAACAGTATTAGTAACTAATGGATACTCAACTCCAGAAGCTTCTAAAGAACTAATAGATGTAGGAATTGATGCCGCTAATATCGATATTAAAGCAATGTCAGATGATTTTTATAAAAAAATATGTGGTGTCAAATCTGTTAAACCTGTTTTAGACACAGCTAATTATTTTAAAAATAATGGTATGCATGTTGAGATTACAAATTTAATTATCCCTGATCTAAATGATAGTAAAGAAAATATTTTAAAATTATGTAAATGGATTGTAGATAATTTAGGAAAAGATACTCCTACGCATTTTTCTGCCTATCATCCTGATTTTAAAGCTCCTTCTAAAAAAAGAACACCCTATGAAACTTTGGATTTGGCATACAAAATTGCAAAGGATGTGGGATTATATTTTCCCTATGTAGGTAATATAAACCATGAGCAGGGGAGTAATACATATTGCCCAAATTGTGGGTATTTATTAATTGAGAGAAGAGGATATAGTTTTAAGAAAATA
>JAHLWJ010000370.1 GCA_019057975.1 Promethearchaeota archaeon
CTAACGCATCGAGAAGTCCTACAGCATCATCTGCCATATCGTCCAATGAGTAAGGCGCTTCAACTGGTTCCCCCCGCTGAACCGCCATTATTGCTTCCATCAAATCTGGTTCACCAGCTTCTTCACATCTAGTTGAAAGCCCAATATCCCTATTGTCAAAAATAATTACATAGAAACCGCGATCTGTCAAGATTTTTATGAATTCTTCATCCCAATGGATCAATTGAGAACCTAATCCTACAATTAGAACCAATGGCTTATCTAAGTGATCCCCGAAGGTTTCATATTCAATTTCAATATTATTTGATTTTGCTTTGCTCATTATTCATCCGTTAAAGTTATTTTGTTTAATAATTTTAATAATCGACAATTTTTAAACCTTAATTTTAATAACAGTATGAAGACAGAAGAATTGAATATCTTGTGTTTTTTGGATAAAAGATTTTTACTTCTTTAATTACTTTTTCTGGTTTGATATCTCTTCAATTGCAATTTCTGGATTATGATATCTCTGTGTTTTCAATGTTCCAGTCCCAAATTGTATAGTCTTTTCAGGACAAAAATTAATACATGCTAAACATTGTTGACATTTGTGCTGCCACTCTGGCACTCCATCGATCATTATGATGTTACTTACAGGGCAGACATTTTCGCATATGCCACAACTATTGCAATTATCCTCAGCGTAGAAATTTTTATCACTTTTATTCACATCTTCTCGAAATTTAGCATTAAATCGCTCAGCTCTCCCCAGATTTTTTTCGAAAATATCTTGATTCAGGTTTCCTTTTTTATTTTTCACAATCTCAGAAATTTGTTTGACTTGATTCATCTCTTTTTCAAAAAACTCTTTTTGGCGTTGCTCTGAGTGAATATCGTATCCAATAATATAATTATTTGGCATGGTGACTAAAAATCCTGCATTGAGCGTTTTTGCTTTGGACTTTGCCCTTAAAAGCTTCTCTACTTGTTGTAGGGGTAGCTCAGTGACATCCCCCGCACTTGAAACAATCGTGAAAAAATACTTAGAATTGCTTAAATCAATTTTTTCTATAAAATCATAGACGATTTTTGGCAATCCAGAATAATACAAGGGAAAAACAAAGCCTATTTTTTCGCTTTCTGACTTAAAGTTTTCCTTTTGCAATATCTTTGCAATAGGTATAAGTTCACAATCCCCCAACTTTTCAGCAATGTCTTTCGCAATTTTTAAAGAATTGCCTGTTCCGGTAAAAAAATAGATTGTCGATTCCATATATATTTAGAATCTTATTTTCTATTTTAGGCTATTGATAATGTAAAACAAGGATAATGAAATTTAAGTCAAAAAAGATCTTTTTATCACGAAGCAACTATTTCTCTCAATTGAAACCTAATTACTTATCTAATAACTTCTTCACAGGGAGGAGCATCCTCTTCAACTGACCATAAAAAGAAATGTGCTCCTGTTGGTCCCAGCCATCTAAATTGTTTTGATAAAATCATCTGTTTTTCTTCATAAGGCTTATTCCTAAAGGATTTCAAATAGTTATCGAAAGAACCATGCTTATCAAGTAATTCTAAAAATATTTTTGCATTAGATACAATGGCATTAACTTTTTTCGAATTTCGAATTATTTTAGGTGAACTTAGTGCTGTTGAAACCTCGTCAACCGTCCATTTCGAAATCTTTTTAGGCTCAAACTCATTGAATACTTCCTTAATACCCTCCCATTTTCTATTTACAACCTGATATGAAAACCCGGCATTAAAAACAGCTTTGCTTAAAATTTCAAAATATCCCTTATCGGTTGTAGGTTTTTTTTTTGGTGGAACCACTTTTTGGTACAATTTATTACTCACTTCCTTTGTAATTATTATTGATTCTTAATCATTAAATGTATTATTCTTTAGAATCTGGTTGAAAATCTAAAGAAATAGAATTAATACAATAACGGCACCCTGTTGATTTTGGTCCATCATCAAAAATATGTCCTAAATGCCCTCCACAATTACTACAAAGGACTTCTGTACGTATCATTCCATGACTTGTATCTGTTTTTTCTTCAACATTAATGTCATCAATTAGTTGATCAAAACTAGGCCAGCCAGTTCCAGAATCAAATTTTTTCTCAGAAGAAAATAAAGGCGTGCCACACCCCGCACATTTATAGATACCCTTTTCGTGATTGTTCAAAAACTTACCTGTAAAAGCGCGTTCGGTTCCTTTCTCACGGAGAACATAGTATTGTTCCTTCGTTAATTTCTTTTTCCATTTATCTTTAGACAATTTAGACTCCATACTCATGAAAAGGAATTTCTGTTATTATAATCATTGCCTTATAAAGATTAAAATGGTTGATTCTATTTACTTATAAGAAAAATCTAATACTCAACCTAGAGTTATAGAAAATTAGACTTAGGTTTAACTTTTAAAATTTCTAAGTAAAAACTATGGAGTTTGAAAAAGCTATTTTTGCAGCGGGTTGCTTTTGGGGTGTAGAAAGAGATTTTCGGAAAGTAGCAGGTGTCAAATCTACTCGTGTTGGATATATTGGTGGACATTTCAAAGAACCAACTTATAATGATGTATGCTTTCATAAAACAGGTCATGCAGAAGCAATAGAGGTTACCTTTGATCCTTCTGAAGTATCGTATGATGAGTTACTTGAGATATTTTGGTCGATTCATGACCCCACAACACTGAATCGTCAAGGTCCTGACATTGGTACCCAATATCGTTCGGTAATTTTTTATATCAATTCAGAACAAAAAGAAAAGGCATTAAACTCTAAAACAAGACTTGAAGCATCTAAACGCTATAAAAGAGCGATTGTAACACAAATACTCTCTGCATCTGATTTCTGGGAAGCGGAGGAATATCATCAGCAGTATGTAGAAAAAAGAAAAAACAAGATTTTTACTCATTAATAACTTTCTGGTTTAGTTTATTACCCAAGAATTATATTTAAGCTTAAAATAATAGCAACACTAGCAACAATCATCCCTAGAATAGCAGTTATCAATCGTGTTAGAAAATCTCCAAGTTTACCTGAACGAGATAATAAAATATAAACCACTATTACCACTGTTCCTAGTGCACCTATTAGAAAACCTGCGCCAATTGTAATCCAGAATTCTCCAGTAATATAATCTTGAGGTGCAAATCCAAGTCCGAATAAAGTAAAAGAAACAAGGAACGCTAATCCCACCGTACTTACATAATAAACGATATAAATTAGTCTCTTTTTTACTTTTGGTACATCTTCTTTAAAAAACTCAAGATGTATATGAAAAACAGCAGGAATTATGAAAATTAAAGCAAGAAAAACCATAATATATGTATGAAACATCATAAAAAATTCGGTTTTAAGCGTAAGTATTGTCAGTATTGATGGGATCACCGATAATATAAAACTTATAAACAACAATAATCCACGATACTTAAGAGGAAATCCTTTATACAAAAAGAAGAATCCAGGTATGAACATACAAAGCATCAGAGGTAAAAGAATCAATATCATAATATTTGTTATCTTCATAATGAAAAAAAAGACTATGAACATTACAAAAAAGATTCCAGCAGCAATAGAAGCTAAAATCCCCCAATGAACATTTTTAACATCATTCATAATTAAAACCTTCTTATCATTTTTTTTAAGATATCACATTAATTTAGGAATAATTAATTGGTTATTTGCTTTTAAACTCTTCTGTCAAATAGAGAAAAATTGCGTGGTTCAACGCTCCTTTAACTCCTTTTCTAGCAATTTTATCTCCCGGTCAATAACTTTTGTTTTAACTTGTTTTTCCTTAACAATTGCCTTTAATTTCTTGTTTAACTCTTTTCCCTTATCCTTTTTTAAATTATTATATTCTTTTTCTAAATTTTTTACAATCGGAATTAATTCTTTCTTTTTTGAATTTAAATCATCGATTCTATTATTAAGTTCGCTAAGAGTAGCTTGTTGATTATGCAGCTTTGATTCGATTTCACTCATTTTAGGACCAAATTTCTCTTCAATTCGACTTTTAATGTATCTTTCTTTTTGATTTGCTGTCACTTCAATTTTCTCTATTTCAACTGCGATCTTATTAATTTGATCCCTAAGTTCTTCATCTGACATTTTGATTTTCTTTGTTTTAATTTTAATACTATTTGTTATGTTTATAAATGTTTAATAAAAATAAATTTTAATTTCTTTACCCGATATTGACAAAAAATTCAAAGCATATATTTCCATCCCTTTTTAGCATGAAAAAACAGAATATCTAATTATGTAAAGGGAAAAACACCTTATTCAGCTAGTCTATGCTAACTGTGTCTTACGCGGTAATTCTAGCCTTGTTCCCGTTAAAAACCCATTTTAATTTACACTGACGAGAACAGAAAAATCTCTTTTCTGGTTGTTGACATATATTGATATGATTATGCTCCTTCTTCCATTTAGTAATTCTGATATCTTTTCCACAATGCTCGCATTCAGGCATTTTCTTTTTTCTCTTTTTAGTTATTCTCTATGATGTTGTGTTCAATTACTCTATGTACTCATAGAATAATGATTTCAAATATTACAGTAATGTTAATGATAATAGCCTTATATACCTATAGAAAAAAACGAAAACTAATTATACACATTTATCGGTGCAATCATTCTTACTTTGTTTTATGTAATGATACTTTGTGCCGTTCTATTTTTGAAAGACATTTTATCTAACATTATCCTTGTCAATATTTCGAACGCATTTGTTACATTCTCACCAGTTTTGCTAGAACATTCAATAAATTCATTCAG
>JAHLWJ010000371.1 GCA_019057975.1 Promethearchaeota archaeon
TCTTTAAATATTGCATCGAAAAATCAAACTTCAATTCAATATTAAACAAATATGTAAAATTTTAAATACTAGAAAAAAGTATTCTAAATTTAATATTTAATCTAATCCAAAAATGTTATTTTGTTTATTAAATTGAATTTAGGGTGTCAAATTTGAAAAATGTTAAAAAAGTAATAATTGGTTTTTTTATTATTTTCTTCTTCTTCTCGTTTTTTAGCCCCAATGCGATAAGTGCTACAACCATAGGAGATACAACCTTTCCAGCTGATGTTGGGAAAACATATACATGGAAAATGACTTATCCTTCTCAAGCTAAAGGCTAAAAATTTACTTTTAAATCCGAATCAATAGAAAAAGGTGTACATAATACTATAGATGCATTAATGGTAAATTGTACAATACGAACATATAACCCTAACTTAGGATGGCATACCTATATGGACAATGAATTATATATGGCTGCTAATACAACTCAAAATTATCTTGACTTTGAAGATTACTGGTTGTACATAGTTATAATACCAATACCTATAAATCTAACATTAGTAGCTGAAGTGCTTAAAAGCATAGAATTTGCTGATAACTATTCTATTGTTGATAATACAATTATTTTAAACGTTTATGATGAATATTCGGAGGAACATACATTCAATACTGAGGGTTTTTTAACTACATCCGTAGGGAAATACGATGGAGAAATGGACTCTAAGCTTGTCTTAGATACTGGTGGTGATGTTGCGGTTCCTTTTGGAAATTATTTCTTAGTCTTCATGGTCATCAGTGTTATAGCATTGGTATATCTTAAAAAACAAAAAATTAAATAATCTTTATTTTTTTTTTGCCTGAAATTTGATGCTTCCAAAAGTTTTTTAAACTCTTATACAAATATGATAATTGTTATTTTATAGCAAAATTCAATTAAAAATAGAAAGAGACTAAGTTAAATGTTGACATTAAATGATGATACAATCATATTAGGATTATCTGATGTGCATCTAGGGGCTTATATAAATCATCATACCCTTCTTATTTTGTTCTTAGATAAAATTCTTGACAATTACAGAGGAAAAGATAAATCTAATAAAAGATTAAAAGTAATAATAATTCTCGGAGATTTCTTTGATATTATCATGGAAAGTGTTAGAGACTACTGTAAAATGGTACGTTACCCCGGAGGTTTTACAAAGGGGGAAAATTATGATAATAATGTAGGATATAAATATACAGATACTAAAACAAAAAATTATATAACAATCTTTGAGCAGTTGAGAATGTTAAAAGATAAGGGAATTAAATTATATTTTACCCTTGGAAATCATGAAATCAATATTCTTGGTAATTTGGATAAGAAATATCACAAACGAAAGGAGAAATTATTATATGAATTTACTAAAAATAAATTTCAGTATAATGATCTGTTCAACAAGGATAATGTCTGGCAATATTATGTTCTAAAAGCAGAAAATAGGGAATGGAAGTTAGGTTTTTATGATTCGAGAAAAGAAATTATTGAATCTCCAAAAGAAAATTTATACAGGTTCAAAGGAGTCCAAGCACCTGATAAGCAATATAATTGTCTTATGACTCATGGAATTCAGTTTGAAACTTTTTTGCGTAAATATGGGGGTGGGATACCTTGGTATATAGGTCTGAAATCCCCAGATAGTATTAAAGAAATAGGAAATATACTCTACAATAAGGTGTTAAAACTAAATATTAGGTTAATTGATAAGGTATTCGATACATGGTTAACTGAAACTCATAATGTTAGTCGAAAAATTTACCGAGGCTTGCTGAAGATATCACTTATTTCACCATTCGTTATGATAGTCAAGATATTCAATAAATTGCTCAAATTTGTTGCAAGAAGAAGGGATAAAATAAAAAATGAGGTCTACATAAAGCAAATAAGAAAAAAATTCTTCCCAAAATTGGCAAAAGAGGGATATGAAGACGAGCTTAATAATATCATATTTGGCCATACTCATAAAGACACAGATGAGCCTGTTTTTTTGGAGAACAAATACACCGATAAGAAATGGAAAGCCGATATTGTCAATGCTGGGGCATGGCAACAAATAGATTTACCAACTTCCTTTGAAATCAATACGAACGGGGATATTGATGTTTATCCCTTAAGATTTTTAACATTTAGTATCTTTAAACCTAAAAAAGAAAGACTCCCGTATAATACTGTCGTTTATGAATTAAGGAAAAAAAAGAAGAAGAGAAAAAAGGAAAAATAAAGAATAAACTGATTTATCGAGTATTTTGAATGAACATCCTTTTCTTGCTTCTTTCTCATAGGATTATTTACCATTAATATACCATATATTTCTCCAGTTTTTCTGAATTTTTATCAAGCATCTTTAAGGATTTCTAAAGTTATTTTCCCTTTTAAATTTAAGAGGGATTAGAATAATCTAAAATGAAACTTTTAGTTTGGTTCCACTCCACAAAGTTTGTTGTGTATTATAAATATTCATTTTTAGTATATTATATGCCAGATGTGCATAATATCCATATTGAATATTTAAATCCTATATATTCATACTAAAATTAACGTATTATTGGAAGAATTAGGTGATATTTTGACTAAAACGTATACAGAAATTAATGAAAAAATTAAAAATGGCGATGTAGTGGTATTAACTGCTGAAGAAATGGTAAAATATGTAGAAGATAATGGAGTTAAAGTTGCTGCTGAGGAGATCGATGTTGTAACAACTGGAACTTTTGGCCCGATGTGTTCTAGTGGAGCATTTTTGAATTTTGGGCACTCTGATCCTCCTATTAAATTTGAGCATTTATGGTTAAATGATGTACATGCATACCATGGAAATGCTGCTGTTGATTGTTATATTGGTTGCACTAGAATGTCAGATATAAGGCGCTTTGAATATGGTGGTGGTCATGTGATCGAGGATCTTGTTGCAGGGAAGCCTATACGATTAAGAGGTAATTCTTATACAACAGATTGTTACCCCCTCGCAGAAGTAGATACACAATTTACTATAGACGAAATAAATCAGGCAATTTTATGTAACCCGAGAAATGCATATCAAAGATATGTTTGTGCTGTGAATAGCTCTGATAAAACGTTATATACATATATGGGCAAATTATTGCCTCATTATGGAAATGCTAATTATGCTGGAGCAGGATGTTTAAGTCCATTAAGTAACGATCCGGATTATGAAACTATAGGAATTGGAACCAGAATATTCTTAGGCGGGGGAATTGGATATGTAATTGGCGAAGGTACTCAACATAGCCCAACCAATCAATTTGGAACTTTATTTGTCAAGGGTGATTTAAAACAAATGAGTGCTGAATATTTACGAGGTGTATCTTATGAAAATTACGGCACGTCTTTATTTGTAGGTCTTGGAATACCAATCCCTATTTTGAATGAAGGTTTAGCTAAAAAAACTGCCATTAGTGATGAGGAACTCTTTACTGATATCGTGGATTATGGAATACCAAGGAGAGATCGCCCAAAACTGAGACGAATTAACTATAAAGAATTGAGAAGTGAAAATATAGAATTAGATGGTAAAAAAGTAAAATGTTCATCGTTATCTTCATTTTACCATTCTCGTAAAATAGCAAATACTCTCAAAAAATGGATTCAAGATGGAAAATTCTATTTAAATTCTCCTGCCGAAACACTACCAACGGATACAGTCTTTAAACCAATGAAACAAACTATAAAATTAAAATTTGTAAAGGATTTGAAGAAAAAAGCAGAAATCTGCTATGAGGATTGTGACATTAAAGTGGTTGCCCAAAAAATAATTAGTGGAAATGTTAACCATATTGTAATCACTGATAAAGAGAATAATTTAAAAGGCATTGTAACAAGTTTCGATATTACTAAGGCAATTGCGAATGAAAAAAATGATTTAAATTCAATTATTACTAAGCGAGTGGTTACAACATTTAATGATGAGCCAATAGGAAATGCTGCAAGAAAAATGAGACAAAATAATATTTCTGCGTTACCTGTTATTGATGAAAACAAAAAAGTAGTCGGAATAATCACATCGGAGGAGTTGATGTAAAAGATGACGATTATTAACATATCTATCCCCTTCGGATTAGTTAAAGATATTGATGATTATTCGAAAATTGTCAATGACATACTAAAATACGATATTACTTTTAACATATTAAAATTTTCCACAGGTTCAGCAGGAATAAATGTGTTATTGGATATTCCTGAAGAAAAAGTGAAAACTATAACTAAGTCACTTATAAAAAGTAACATAATTGTAAATAAAAAGGGGCGAGTAATAGTTGATATTGAGAAATGTATTGATTGTGGAGCCTGTATCTCTCTATGTCCGACAGATGCTTTATACTTCAATAACGAAGAAAGGTTAGGATTCTCATACGAAAGCTGTATAGGGTGCTTACTCTGCCTTGATAGTTGCCCGAGGTATGCAATAGAAGAAATGTAAGAGTATTGGTTTATTCACATATGCCGACTTAAAATGTTTGTGGTAAAAAATGGATTATATTTTGTTATTATAACAACAAAATTGTGTAAAACTGGTAAAGTTTAAATACTTATTTTTTCTTTTTGTATACGAATATATAGATTTTATAACAAATTACTTTAAAAATTATAACACAAAAGGGAGTGATAAATTTTTATGGAAGGAATAACCGCTACCGTTTCTTATCGTAAAAAAAAAGAGATAATACAGAAAGAATTGGATGATTTGCTTGGTTTCTGTGAAGAATTTTTTTGGATTGACCATTTT
>JAHLWJ010000372.1 GCA_019057975.1 Promethearchaeota archaeon
TCCCTCAGTCTTGCTTAAATCAATAATAAAATTTGAATTACTCAGCTTTTATTCAAGCTAAAAGTTAAATTTTTATTTAAAATATATACTATAAAATCAATCTAATAGTCTTTTTTCGCCACTGATTAATTGAATATCCGTAATATTTCGAGATGCCTCCAGGCAACCGAGATATTTTCCATCACTACCCCTTAAGGCATAATATTCAATTAGAATTTTTTGCTTTTCATTATTAGGGCCAATAGGAAGATCAATCCAAAAACGAGCTTTTTCCCTTTTCCCTTCTTTCATCTCTCGTAATATTTTCTCCACTTTATCAAGACTCTTTTTCGGGTGACAGTTAGCTACATCTCTACCTAAGACAGCAGTAGGCCTTTTAAAAATTCTTGTCTCATGTTTGTTCCAACCCAGCACCTTATCATTCGAATCCAAAACGGAAAATTCGATGGGGATTGTCTCCAAAACTGCTTCTAATACATTTTCAGATAACTTACCAATCATTTCTTTGCCTCCTTTAGATTTTTATAATTATCAAGATATGTTCTCTCGTGTATTTTAATATTACTGCACTCTTAATTTTGACATTATGATACTACAATAGTATCATTATGTCAAGAAAATATTTATTATTGTTATCTAAAAATTAAAAGTGGACTGTTTTTTAAATGATTTACATTTCAATTGAAACAAATATTTTCTAATTTATTTCCTGGTGCTTAAATACCGAAAAGCGCTCAGGACTGCTTTTGCTCCTTCTCCAGCAGCAATGATTATTTGTTTTTCGGGCACATTGGTGACATCTCCGGCGGCAAATATCCCTGCTATATTCGTTTCATTTCGTTGATTCACTATAATTTCTTTTCTTTCGTTTTTTTCTAAACTAAGAGCAAACTCTGAATTGGGAATTAGGCCAATTTCTACAAAAATACCCTGGACAGCGAGTATTTTCTCTTCCTTATCCTCCTCTATCTTTATAGCCTGAACAAAAGAATCCCCCAAAATCTCTTTTACCCGACTATTATTAAAAATAGAAACCTTATTATCTGCTCTTATTTTCTCCCGCATTATTCCATCCCCGGTGAGACTATCAGTAATATTAATAATATATATATGATTAGCGATTTTTATCAGTTGTAAGGCCGCATCAAGGGCTGAATTTCCTCCGCCAATTACTGCTACATCTCTTCCGGCGAATAAAGGACCATCACAAGTAGCACAATAGGTTAAGCCTTGATTTCTAAATTTCCTTTCCCCCGTAACGCCAAGTTCTCGCGATCTCTTGCCAGAAGCTACAATTACCGTCTTTGCCTGATAATTGTCCTTATCTGTTTTAACTAAAAATGTACCCTTTTTGGAAATTAATTCCTTTACCTCTTCGTTTTCCTTAATCTCAAAATTAAATTTCCGCATATGCTCTTCAAATTTAATAGCTAATTCAGGACCGGAAATAAACTGATATCCGGTATAATTTTGAATATCTCCACTCAGGGAAGCCTGTCCGCCTATATCTTTAGTAATCACCAGAGGATCCATCTTCTTCCGTGCTGCATATACTGCCGCAGTAATCCCGGCTGGTCCCGCCCCAATAATTGCCAAATCATAAATCTTTTTCATATTTTAACCCCTTAATAGCGCTTCAATTTTTTCCTTGTCAAATCCAATTACGATTTCCTCGTCAATTTCAGTTACCGGTACCGACATCTGACCCGATTTTTCAACCATCTCTTTGGCCAGGTTATGATCGGCAGCAACATCGATATCCTCAAAATTCAACCCCTTGCTTTTTAAAAATTCCTTTGCTCTTTTGCAAAAAGGACAACCGGGAACTCCGTAAACTTTTATTTTTTTATTCATAATGATATCCTCCTTTTCATTATATATTTTTCGTATTTTACCAACCAATTTATTTTCATTAAACCTTCACAACAATAGAAACCTGGCACCTATCTCTTTCTAAAATGCCTATCAAAGAACAGCTCCCTGAGAGTTATTATCTATTTTATTTTATTCTTAAAGAGTTTAAAATTACCGTGATAGAGCTAATAGCCATAGCTCCTTCAGCTATAGCCGGATGTAATAATCCAGCCATGGCCATAGGAATAACAGCGCCATTGTAAAAAAAGGCCCAGAATAAGTTCTGCTTAATAATTTGAAAAGTTTTTCGGGAAATTTCAATACTATCTACTATACGGGATATTCCTCCTTTTACTATCACCATATCGGCACTATCTATAGCTAAATCAGCACCTTCCCCAATAGCTACCCCGATATCTGCTCCTTTAAGAGAAGCTGCATCATTTATTCCATCTCCCACCATTAAAATCTTCGAACCTCTTTGTTGATATTCCCTGATGATATTCAGTTTATCCTGAGGTTTAACTCCCGCATAAACTTTTTTTATCCCCACCTGGCGAGCTATGGCCTGAGCAGTTTTGAGGTTATCGCCACTCAGCATAATTGGAATTATACCTAAGTTTTTAAGTCTCAACACTGCTTTATCCGAATCTTCTCTTATGGGATCTTCAATAGATATCGACCCAATACTTATGCCATTTTTATAAACTTCTACTACGATCTTCCCTTCCTCAAGAAGATCTAAATATTTCTCAGTGGATTTAGGTTTTCCAATAAAATATTCATCCCCTTTTACCACAGCCTTAACTCCTTCTCCACTTATTTCTTCAATCTTCTCTGGCTTTATATTTGATTTTTGAAAAGAAGATATGGCCTTGGCTAAAGGGTGATTGGAATTGCTTTCGATACCCGCAACAATTTTCATCTCCTCTTTAGAAAGAGAATGGCTAAATATATGAGGATTACCCTGGGTGATAGTACCGGTTTTATCCATCATTACTATTTTAATATCTTTAGAAGTCTGAATCGCTTCAGCATTCCTGATGATCATTCCTTTTTTAGCTGCCAGCCCGGTTCCAGAGACTAAAGCCATAGGGATAGCTAATCCCAAAGCACAAGGACAGGCAATAACTATAGTTGAAATAAAAGCAAATACTGCAAAAGAAACCGAACTATCCGTATTTAATATCCAAGGAAATAATCCTCGCGCATAAGAAAGAAATCCCTGAAATTCCTTAAATTGAAAATACCAGATTATACCGCTTACCAGTGCCAGAGTAATAATTGTGGGAACAAACCAAAGAGTAATTCTGTCTGCTAAAGCCTGGATAGGAATTTTAGTCCCCTGTGCTTCTTTTATTAAATCTATCATCTGGGATAGGAAAGATTCTTCACCAACTTTATCGACCCTTACTTTAAAAGTACCGGTAAGGTTTAGAGAGCCACCGGTTACCTTGTTACCTTTATTTTTACTTACTGGCAAAGATTCTCCGGTAATCATGGATTCATCTACTGAAGAGACTCCTTCTTCTACTTCTCCGTCTACAGGAATTCTTTCTCCGGGTTTAACTAAAACCAAAAACCCAACTTTAACTGCTTCTATAGGTATGGTAGACTCTCCATCGGAAAATATTACTCGAGCTTCTTTTGCCTGGAGCTTAATAAGGGCTTTTATTTCTTTAGCTGCCTTGTCTCGAAGATGTGACTCAATAAATCTGCCAGTAAGATGAATAGTAACAATCATGGTACCTATTGTTCCAAAAGAGATTATGGAAAATCTTAATGAACTTAATAGGGCAGTTACCCAACAGGCGAGTGAACCAATAAAAATGAGGGTATCCATATTGGTATGAAAATGGGTAAGGGCAATCCAAGCACCCTTAATAGTCTCTCTACCGCTATAAAAAATTACTATCCCCCCGAAGATTAATTCTATCAACACAAAATAAGGTACAGTATAACCAATCATATTAAAGATCATTAACACAGATAGAGGAAAAGTAATGATCCAGGAAAAGATAAGATTCTTTCGGGCAAGGTTATATCTTTTTTTTTCTAAATCCCCTGCCGGTTCGGTAGAAATGCCGTAGCCCACTTCTTCTACTGCTTTCTTTATTTTTTCTAAAGATATATCTTTTTCGCTTATTAAAAAAGCACTTTCAGTTGCCAAATTGACAGATGCAAATTTTACTCCCTCAATTTTTTTTAAGGAATTTTCCACTGTATTCGCACAGGTAATGCAGGTCATTCCAGTAACTGAAAAGCTTTTTTTATTTTCACTCATCATAATTTCTCCTTAAAATGTTCCTTTTCAGAGAAGTTCATTCATTGAGAATCCATAAGCTATATCGCAAATATTTAATTTCCGGTTAATGGCAATACTTAAGCTACGTAATATATTTTGTATTCTACTTTCCCTATGAATTGTCCTTCTTTTTAATTCAAATAACCATTTATTAAATGATAAGGCAGGAAACCATTTTTCTTATAGTATCACCGGTATTTACTTCAAAAGGGGTAGTTGCCTACCCCTTTTTATTTTAACCTAAAGCCTAAAGTTGATGAAGTTTAAATTGCTTAAAATATACTATATTGTTTATAATGTTGGGAAGCCATCTACTTCATCATGATGTAACCAGATCATTTCATTAGCCGCATGCATTACTCCCGCGGCATCAAAAGTACGGTCAATTTCCCATTTTCCATCTTTATAGGTTACAGAAGATGCGAACACAGGTGCAATACCATATTCTCCTCCAGCCATGGGAGGGAAAGGAACATCAGGATGTCTGAAATATATTTCCGGTTCTCCTTCATACTCAAATTTACTTTTAGCTACCGGAAGAGGAGGTGCTGATTGCTGCATTCCGGCCTGGTTAAGTATAGTATCAAAGAAAAGAGTAAATACCTCTTC
>JAHLWJ010000373.1 GCA_019057975.1 Promethearchaeota archaeon
AAAAAAATAGAAATCAATTTGAAATCCATCTTTAGCGGTTATAAGAATAACGAGTATCACTATTAAATATAACTCTCATTATTAGTAAAAAAGAATCATATATTTATTAGATAAACAGAAAAGAAAATAGATTTAATTTATATTATGACTAAATCAAAAATAGAAGTAGATGCTAAACTAGAATATTTTATTGAATTACCCTTTAATTTATCATTACCTACAGGGCTATATTCATTGAATATTCCAAATCAAATTAAAATTAGAAGAGATATTTATTATTTACAAAAGGGAAATGAACTTGAAAATCCTTCAACCATGGAAATACGATTTTTGACTCAGGATCAGTTATTTAATGAAGACGGACTAGTTAATGAATCTTATTCAGAATATTCTTATAAAAGAAAAATGAAAACAGTCTTGTATGTGCATTATAAAATTCCCTTCTTTCTAAGGATAAATAAAGAAGAATTCCGGTCCAAAATAATAAATAGAAAATTAAGATATAAGGACATTTCAATTCCTGAAGAATCTTTGCGTTTTTATTACAATAAATTTAAAAATCAAGTGAATATATTTCTCAAATATTATTCAAGCTTCTATCCAATTAATAATTCAAAACATATAACCCAACATGAAATACGTCCCCTTTCAAACTATGAATTAAGTAAATGTGAATCAGGAATTAACTTAATTATTGAAGATATTGGATTACAATTACCTCCAATCATTGAAGATGTGGGAAATTTTTTTGGAATTCCAGAGTCTACATTTATTAATATTGAAAAAACAAATGAATTTGAAAAGCTGATGCTTAATCGTAAACATATTCCTATTTTACCATATCAAGAATACTTTAATTTAGCCCGAGGGCTATTTAGGACGAATAAAAATACTATGTTGCATAATATCATCCTTAATACTATGACATCTTTTGAAGCTATTCTTCATATTCTTGAGGCCGAGGACCCAAATTTCCATCATTTCAAAATTATTAAAAGGAAGAATATTCTAAATTTTTATTTTAATTCATTTAGAAAAAAAATAAAACATCGAAAAATGACTCAAATAGCTCAGCGAAAGTTATCAAGTATATTGCGGAAAAAAATACCTGAAATTAAACAATTTCGTAAATCTAGAAACATTATTCAATATTTGAATTTTGGTAGGCTAATTAGAAATGAAATCATTCATAAGGGTGTTCTAAAATATAATGAAAAGAAAAATCGAATAAGCTTTTGTCTTAAAATGCCAAATAAGGATATAAAAAGAAGATTAGGAATAAATCTTGATATTTGGTGGGATCATATAATGAACGCCTACAATGCATTTAACTTACATGTATTAAAGTTAAAATTTCATTCAATAGAATGGGACTATCCAAGTAGTTATAAGAAAACTCACATTGCCACATCAACACAAAAATCTGAGGGAAAAACAGTTTTAGTAATTCCGAATTATGATTGGAGAGAAATCTATTCTCATAATATAGATTTGCCAAAATTTACTGTACCTCCTGAAAAATTCCCTATTGGCATCAAAACTCAAGATAATAAGCTAATAAATCTTAATATTGATTATACTCGAGGGAAATATGAGTTGGTTTCACAAACATATGTTAAAGATGACCAGTTTTTTGCCGAATGGATAATGTTCAAGTTTAATTTTAATTTTGATGAGTTTGAACATCAATTTAAAAATAAAACATTAAATATAGTGATTGACAGAAAAGATCGATTATATATTTTTAGAAGTTGCCTAAATTGTGAATTTATCATACCAGTACATAGGCATATCCTATATAAAAATAATGAATGTCCTAAATGTAAAAATAAATTCGACATTGATAAATATCAAAAAGAAGCTTGGGTTTCTCTCTTTATCGATGCCTTGCAAAAGGAAAAATATGAGTTTGCGTTAAAATATGGTAAGATAGCTTTAGATCATGACAAAAACAATCCTAAATTATGGAATGATGTCGGGATCACTCTCTTAAAACTAATTAAAATCGATCAGGCGATTTTTTGCTTTAAAAAATCACAAGAATTAGATAAATCTCTCCCAGATCCTTATTATAATTTAAGTTGTGCTTATTCTTTAAAAGGGGATACAGAGACAGCTATAAACTATCTTAAAAAAGCCATTGAGATCAATCCAGAATTCAAGAATATAGCCCAAAATGACTCTGATTTTAATAATATAAGAGATTCAACTCAATTCAAAAACTTATTGAAGTGATTAAATTGAAATAATTAATGCCCAAACAAATTCACTAATTTTTTATCAAGTACAAAATCAATAAAAAACTCAAATTGATCTTGAATAAATTCTTTTAATTTTTCATCTAAAACTAGTAATGAATTTTTATTATGTAAAACTTCATTCCTAATCCCATAAATAAACAAAAACCATCTTCAAAAGAATTCGTTGATTTTATGGAAATTCATTATAATTTGGATAATTATTTAGTAAGAGATCACTATTTAGACGAATTAGTATTTTTATAGGAAAAACAGATTATTATTATTTCAGATGTTAATTATCTAAATTATAAAAATCAAGAGTAGTAACTTTTTAATTTTGAAAGTATTTAAAAAGGCAAACTATTATTATATCGAGTGAAAAAGATATATTTCTATTTATATTAGTTATGGATAAAAGTAATTAAAAAAGACGCTATATCCCTATGAAATTTTTAATTACAGCAGTATATGAAGGTAATCCAGAAGATAAATATTCTTATACTCCAGGAGGGATTCAAGGGATTTTTGGTCCCAATGATTATAATTCTAATCCTTTTAATTATATAGTATTAGGTAAATTAGAAAATGATATTGACATCGAAATAAGAACCTATGAGGAAGTAAGTAAGTTAAAAAACTATATTTCTAAGACTATAAATTGCTTATTACTTCCTCATTTCTTTATGACTCAAGGATTAGAAGAATGGATTGAAAATGGACTCCCTCTTTATAGAGGTAAAGTAGTAGGTGAATATCTTGTAGGTTCTGACTGGAAAAATCGATCTGAATGGAAAGATACAGTGTTTTTTGCTATTGATACTAAGGTAGGTAATAAACAAATAGGAATGTTTCTTTTAATAGAAGGACAACTAGAAAGAGCCTCTCTTAATATAGGACAAGAAGTATTTTTTACTACTTATTCATATGATATAATAGCTTGGAATCCTCTAAAAAGAGAGTAGGCTTAAAATCGAAATAGATAAAAATGAAGGAAAAAAACTGAAAAAGATGTATTTCTACTGCATTTATTATAGGTTATAATTTTATAAAATCTATAACAGAGTATTTTATTCAAATTTAGATTCTAAATCACTAATTTTAAAATCGTTTAAGATAGTTCGATTACCGTAGTAATATCATCCGATAACCGGAGTAAAAACACATAAATTTGAGAATTTTCTATAATTTAAATAATAATATCAAAAATAAAATAAAATTTGATCATGTCAGACACCAATTATAGTAATATATTAAAAAAGAAGGAAAAAATAGTCTTAGACTTATTAGCAAGTTCAGATAAAGATAATACCGTTGAATTCAAGGTTATACAGAAAAAGTTAGGTTTGAAGAAAACTCGAACTCATACGATCCTAAAGGGGATGATAGCCAGAGATTTAATTAATAAATTAAAGAAAGGTCAATATTATATATCTAATCAGATCACCGCTGAAAACTATATCAACGAGACTGACATTCTTAATCAGATTCAAATAGAAGATAAACAAATTCCTGATAAAAAATTACTTCTCTTAATTCTTCCAATAATGATTTATTCAATGATCTTAATTGTATTTTCTAAGATTTTATTTTCTTCTCCAATATTATCCTTCATATCCTTTTTTATTTTTATAGTTTTAATGGTAGTTCTAATAATATTTGGGATAAGATTTAATACTGAAGTGGAGCTTAAAATAAATTACGATCCCGATTTCTTTTCTCAAGATAAGTATAAATACCTATTAGATAAGATTTTAGATCATTTTCTGAATTTTTTAAACTCTCAATCTAACCATTTAGAAGAACTGCTGGATAAAATTAAGATAGGGCATTTTAAATCAATATATTTTTGTATATTCACATTAGATATATTTGGTTTAGCTATAGGATTTTTTGCTGCTATTTTATCGGATCTAACTCTTTTTGTAGTTACATTTTGTTTTATAATAGTACGATCATTATTTTACTGGCAAAACTCTGAAATGAATGAGACATTCAATTTTCATAGTATTATGTTTAAAAAAATTAGGTCTAAGTGGATACGATTAAAATTATTGATTAATACTATAGAAATTCAGAATCTCTTAGGAAAGGTTGAATTTGATAAATTCTATGAAAAAAAAGAAGAAATAAAACATAAAATAGAAATTATAGACCAAGGGCTTTTCAAAAGCACTATAATAAGTGGATTTATATCTTTCTGTTTATCTATCTTATTATTGGGAATATTCTATATGCCCGAGATGATTTTTATTCCTGAAAGTGTTCTATTTATTTTACCGCTTTTATTCTACTTTACTCTTCTATTAATGGTTGTCATAGCACGTCGCACACCAGAGTTTTCATATAATATCGAAGGTCATCTTGAAATTATTAATATATATATACGCTGTATTCGATTAATCCGGCGAGAAAACCAGTAAAATCTATTTAATTGATTTTATGTGTTTAAATCCCACAAGAGGATCAAAATTATACTGAAATTGTTTTAGGTGGAATAGTTTTTTACTTCTCCAAAAA
>JAHLWJ010000374.1 GCA_019057975.1 Promethearchaeota archaeon
CTTTTTTATGTTTCGGTTCTAAGAGTGGTGGGCAATCATCAACTTTAACTTTGCCTTGCAATAATGCTAATGCGAATGCCATACAAGTAGGCTTCCCACACTTTTTACAATTAGTCTTGGGTAAAAATTTGTATAGTTCCATAAAGTTACTTACTGGAATTCAAAAACACCTTGATGATTTAATTTTTCTACGTTTTCCAGTAAAGAATAATATTTTGAAATTTATATTCTATATCTTAAATATTAATAAGAAATTATAGAAAAATTATTTTATACTATATAAGCAGTTGACGGAAAAATATATATATTTTAATTATAGTGTACTTAAATCTTTATAATAGAATCAGAAAATTCAATCATGCAATATGAATAATTCTTCAACTTCTACAGCATGTAGTTATATATTTAGTAGATTACCAATACATTCATCTATATCAGTCATTCTTAATCAATAGTCAAAAGAAAATTAGTTATAAAATCGTGAACCCTATCTTTATGATGTCCTAATTCATCATCAATTCTATTTTTTATATCTCCTATTAAAACTGATACGGCATTTTTTAATTTATCAAACCAATTATCATTACCAATTTCTCTTGATTTTTCAAATATCTCATTTGCTTGTAATATACCAATATTTAAATTAATACGATTCTCAATAAATTTTTCTTCTGTAGGTTTATTATTTATCGTTATCTAATTTCACCAGCACGCTCTACAATTAATTTATTGTAAATATTATTATTTGAAAAATGTGTGTTTCATTATAACATTATACTACCAAATATATAAAAGGGAAAAAGCAAAGAAGCCATAAAAATTCATCGAATGGAACGATCAAGAATCTTTAGCAATTTTAAAGAACTACATATTTTTCTTGATATTTTAGTTTTTTTATAATTTTTTTTATAGGCATAGGCATAAACTAAGCTTTAATAAGGAGTAATTTAATATATATTTTATTTTGATGCAAAAGAAATTTAGTCTTATAATTTTAGCTGTTTCAATTTCTATTAGCTTAATCCTCTATTTTTACATAAAACAGTTATGTACTGTAGAATCTTTCAAATTTATAATTATTAGAATGATTTCTATTCTTATTATTAATATAAGTTTCATTTTTATTATGTTTATAATTGATATTGAATTATATAAAAAAATTACGATATATGTAATCATAATTGGAGTATCATTCTATACTTACTACATTTTAAAGGGATTTCTCGATTGGTTACCATTTTGGTGGGCTTTTTGGGATTTTATGGTTTTTCTTATATATGCAATAGTACCTCCGGGAATGATTCTTTTCACTATATATTATATCAGAAAGGATAGCTCAAAATATGTAAGTAAGACATTCGAAGGGAAATACCACATCCATGAGTCATTCTTGGGGGCTGTATTAATGATGGTTGCATTCGTTTTAATGATTTTATCATTTGTTCTCTCTCAGTATGAAGTTTTTTTGAAAGAATTTAACTTTATATTAGATATTATTTTCTTATTTCTATTTTATTTTCTATTTTTTGCAGGTTTTTTATTATTTAGAGATTGGAATGATTTAATTCAAGGTAAATTCATTGAAAAACAAACAGAAAAAGAAGAAGATTCTAATATTAAATATAAATCAGCGATTTTCAACGATTTAGGTGGAGAAGATCTTCATTTTTTTGAATTTCCAAAGCATAAAATGTTTCGTTTTGCAATAATATTAACGAGTATAGCTTTAAGTACTGTAATATATAGATTGGAGCTTTTCCCCGTCGAAATATTTCATTTAACCCCTGAACTTCTTGTCTTTTTAGGATTTTTATGCGGATTTATTGCTGGAGGAATGCTTGGAAAGGATTGGTTTAGGCTTTTTAAAAAATTCTATCCTGAACTTTATCAAGAAATAGAAGATATCTTAAATAAACTAAAGAATCAGTAGTTCTTAAGGATACACTAATAAAGGCTAAAGCATAAAAAAAAAAAAATTAAAAATTTTTTCTTAATATTATAGAAACATTGGGAAATATTCAATCATTAATGGAATCAGAGATAAACAAGCTGCACCAACAAGCCTCAATAGTTTTGGGAAATCATAGGCCCATGTACCTGTGTCCTTAGTATATTGTATTTCGGTTTTAATAAATTTAATTTGCGAAATTTTTTCTTCAAGCAATTCTTTTTTTTCAGAACTATATATATGAAATATTTCTAGCTTGAGTTTATCATACAACTCTTCATATCTTCTTATCATTTTAGTCTTGGTTTCATCGAGAATCTTATGGATAGATAATTGCGGAATAATAAACAAAAACGCACAGAAAAAAGTTCCAACCATTAGAAGAATAGTTAAAGCTGGAACTATATTCATGAAAACCAAATCTATACAAACCATAAAAATTATTAATTTAAATGTTAATTTAAATAAATATTCACCCATACTTCTAGTATGTCTATGAAATTTTAGAAAAGTTGTTATCTTACCGAGATCTTCTATTTTATAATCACCACTAAGATGTTCTAAGTCAAGATTAGCAAATGTATTGATACTTAAATGTTTTGATTTAATTCCCAAATGTGCAAAAGTAATCATAATTGCAAATACTCTCCCTAATACAACCATTACCATGAAAGCAAATACAAAAAACCAAAAGGTGTCTCCAATTAACCATAAAATTAAAAATATACCTGGATCATTATATTGCAATATTTCCATTATATCAGGCAGTATAATAAGAATTCTAATTCCAATAAAAAGTGATGCAAAAATAAGTCCTGCAAATTTAGCATAATCAGTATTAACAAACCTATTCATTTCAGATCGATATTTATCAAAATAAAAATCATTATCAAATATCTGTCTAAATTCATCCGAATTCTTAAAAAGTATATCTTGTAGGTTATCAGAAGTATCTCTTACTAATAAAATAGAAACTATGATTACAAAAATATTGATCACAAAAATATCAAAATAAAATCTTATACTGCCTATATATTCCATCGCATCAGGATCAGCATTTCCCCAGCCAATAGTGAGCATAATCATGCTCAAAGCATAAATAAGTAAAGTTAATCCATAATTATAGAAAATACCTGTTCTTTTTAAAATATTTTTCGGTTTGACTTTTTTCCACTGCCATAAATCGAAGCAATTGTCAAGAGCTTTAATAGCGAGCCTTATATAAGGCCAATTTTCCATACTCTTTTTATTAGCTTTTATATTTTTAAGATATTGTTCATATGTTATTGCATTTAATTCATCTAAATTTTCAAGTACTGATTCTCTATCAACTAAATACTTTTTTCTGTCAACATCTACTCGCTTAATTTTAGATAATTCCCCTTTCTCGGTCCATTTGACTAATAAATAATTTGCGGTTGCATCTACTATCTCGTTTCCACTACTCTCAAAAGTAAGACTTATAATTTTTTCAGTAAAGCAGTCATAACCTTGAGAAGTAGTTTTTAAAGAAAATTTCACCCATACATTTTTTTCATCCGTTTTTCTCTTTTCTCCGATAATTTCTATGAACTCAGGTTTTTTTGGTTCTTCAGTTGAATCTATCTCTTGTGTATCCTTTATTATTTTAGCGTTAACCATATAATCAACTTAATTAAATTCTTTATAAAATTATAAAAAAACTTTCAATATAAAAAATTATTTAAAAAAATATATTAAAAAAAAAAAGAATAAAGGAAATATGTTCTTATAATTTTAGATTCTTTCTTAGTTATTATTTTTAGATTCTAAGTTATTCTTCCCATATAGGAGAGTAATAGGTTATTTCATTGCCATTTTCATCCACTTTTTTTTCTACTAAATTGAAAGCAGAAAGAGAATGAAAAAATGAATTTATGATAATTGAATAATTTATGAATTTGTTAAAGGCGAAAATAAATGCGATAGAACTGTTGGTATGATTGATTATGCTCCAGACTTTTATTGCACTATAGAAAATAAAATGATTCACTCATGCCATATATTATTTCTTAAATCTTTAAAAGATCCATAATTGGATATTTGCTTAAAATATGATTAGAATGCCTTTAAATAAAAAATCCTTTATTGGGAGTATAAAGATTATAAACGCGTTAGCTTTTTTAAAAGATATTTTTAAAACAATCGCAACACGGTATTCCAAGAACAATTTTATTATAATAATTATCATCAAATTCGCTTGAATCTTCCATTAATTCTAATAAAAGCTCCTTTAATCGCATTTTCTCCACATTTATATCGAAATAAAATCTTCTTAAATAGATCTGTGATTTTTTTGATTACAAACTGGACAAATTGAAAAGAATTCCACAAAATTATCTAAAATTAATTTTTCTTCGGCTGTGAGATTATCATAAAATCTTTCGTCGATCTCATCTTCTCCATCCCTTTTACGTCTTAATCGTTCTAATTCTTCATACATCTCTTCTCTCAATGATCTTTCCACTACCACTTCAGAAGTTTCTTGATCATTCTCTGTTGTTCCTCCCATAATCTCTCTTAAACTTCCCAATTCCCTTATTATATCGTCTCTAAGAGAATTTAGGTCTAATGGTACTTCTTCTCTATTCAATTCTTGATAGGGCATATTTTGGGTTCTAGGAGAATTACTCCGGGATTGTATTTCTCTACCCTCTCTAAAAATAATTTCTCTTATAGCATCACTAATATTTTCATCAAATCCTAATATTGATGGTGTTTGAACAATTTGGAGGTTTGAAGCATTGTAATTCCTACTTAGATTATTTACTAATCT
>JAHLWJ010000064.1 GCA_019057975.1 Promethearchaeota archaeon
CCATCTATAAAAGACCTAATTTTATCCGTCTAATAATCAGTAAAAATTTAAAATTATTTAATTAATGAAAAGAGTATATTATAATATATTTCGTTAAGTAAAAAAGTTACTAAAAATAGAGAATATACCAAATTATATTATTATACCATTGGATAAGACCCTAATATTTTACACCAGATTACATCCTTATTCATTTTTTCAAAAATCTGTACAACTTTCTCTTCATCTTTATTACCCTCAAAATCCATTAGAAAAATGTACTCCCAACGTCCTCTTCTTCTTGGACGAGATTCAATTTTTAATAAATTAATATTTGCATCAGCAAAAATCTTCAATACACGATATAAAGCTCCTGGAGTATGCTTGGTGACAAAAACCACTGAGGTTTTGATTTTTCCTTCTTTATGATCACTTTCTCTTTTAGAAATTATTAGAAACCTAGTAAAATTTAATGGGTTATCTTCAATATTAGTACTTAGAACTTTTAAATTATAGATTTGGCTTGAAAATTCAGTTCCTATTGCAGAATACGATTCATCATTTAATTCTTGAACTCTTCGAACTGCTTCAGCCGTTGAATTTACACTAATCAATTTAACATTGGGCAGATTAGTTTTAATCCAGATCCTAGTTTGAGCAAAAGCTTGAGGATGAGAAATTATTGTTTGGATTTTTGATAAATCAGAATTTTTCACAGATATTAGATTTTGAATAATTCTTAACTCAATTTCTCCGTATATGATGAGATTTTTCTCAATTAATAAATCAAGTGTTTCCCTAACCGTGCCTTGAAGGCTATTTTCAATGGGAATGACTCCAAAATCGATTAGACCTTTTTCTACATTTTCGAATATTTCTAGTGAACTACTGGCTGTTATAAATTCTGATCCTGCTTTAGGGAAATATTCTAAAGCTGCTTGATGGGTAAATGTTCCTTTTGGGCCTAAGTACCCAACTTTTGTTATCGAACCTTGAATTAACTTACTTGCGCTCATGATTTCTTTCCAAATAGCTTCTATACTCGAATCTCTGAAAATAGATGACTTATTTTTCAACCTCTCAATAATTTCATTTTCTCTTTGTGGTTGAAACACCTTCATATCTAATCGATCTTTTAGATCTCCTATCGCAGCTACAATGTTCCCACGTTTGTTTAGGAGTTCTACAATAGTATCATCGATTTTATCGATTTCTTCCCTTAATTCTCTTAATTCTTTTTTCAAATTGTTTTGATTGTTCATATCAGAATATTTAATATAATTGATTTATAATTATTAATAATTAAAAAAATGTTCAATATTTAATTCAAATGCCGAAACGGGAAACTCTAATTTAAAATTCAACAAAATTTCTGGATGTAGCTCACCAATTTCACCAATAATCAAATCTTTTAAATAAATTTCCCCATATCGACCATCGATATAACTTGGATTTTTCCCAGGTTTTATTTCATAATCATCAAAGTATCCAAGTGAAGTCATTATAAAGTCTAAAGAAGATTTTATTTCAGTATAATCTGCATCTTCATGATAAGAAACAGCAGATAAATGTACTTCTCTTTTAGTTCCTGTTTCTTCTTTTTTTGATAGTAAGATAACATCACCAACTTCAAATATTCTTATAGGTTTTTCTTCAGATCGATTTAAAAGCAAAGTATCCATTAATTTAGGAAGTATCCTTGTTCTAGTTGTATTATACTCTTTAGACACGGGATTAGCAATATCAACAATTTCCCTTATCTCAGATTCTTGTTTCATATAGTTAAATTGCTTTTCTGAACTAGCAAGAATGAAATTTATAACCTCTAAATATCCTGCCCCTATCATAATCTTTCTTATCCTATTTGAGTAGTCTTGTATTGGATGATATTGCCCTATACCCCCCTCGTGAATTGTAAGAGGTAAATTAAAGTAGCCATAACCAATAGCACATTCCTCAGTAAAGTCAATTGGATGCATAAGATCCCCCCTATAAGCAGGTACTACAACATCTAAGTGTCCTTTCTTTTTAGATTTTTCTGCATCCATTCTAACTTTTTTAAAACATTTTATCATTTCTGAAGTTGATAAATTCAAACCAATAACACTATTAATATAATCAACATTTACTTCCCATTTTTTTGGTTCTAAATTAGGTGTGACTATTTCACTTTCTCCTTCATAGTTTACTTTAACAGTCTCTAATTTTGCACCCATATCGGCCAATGTAGTAGATAGGATATTTAAAGCTAAGTTTATTGCTTTAAAATCCGTACCAGTTAAATCTAAAAATAAGTTTTTTGTTTCATCTGTTACCGTAGTAAGAACTCCATTTATAACAGGTGGAAAGGACAATACTTCGTTATTACTGTCAAAAATAATTGGATATACTTCTTTACCTTCTAAAATATGAGCATATTCAATACCCTTTTCATGTAATAATAATATCTCTTCTAAATTCATTGGATATCCATCCCCATGTAATGGAACAAAGCTAACAGAATCTGGTTTTACAGCAGTATATCTGTAAGGAGGAACAACTTTATCCAAATCGTGTACTCCAATTGCTACTTTTCTTCTATCCCTTCCAACCGCCCAATGTAAATGTTCTTGAATATTCATTAATGTAGCGACTTCATCTTCATCTAAATCAATATCACGAATAATTCCACAGACTATATATGGTCGAACTTTTTTAACGCTGGGATCTACATTTAGGACTATGTCTCCTGAAATAACATCAAAAGATGGGAGGCCTTCCTCAATTTCATAATATCCTTTAAGAGCTCTAGCAATACCTTCAGGGCTAGAGAAATCTGGTCTATTAGGATTATATTCAACTTTTACCTTTTGTTCTTCCTCATTGATATCTTCCAAATCTAAACTAATCCATTGTAGATCATATTCTAATTCTTTCAGATCTAATTTTTTTCCAACTAATCTTTCTAATCTTTCAACTTTTAATTCAATTGTAGGCACATTAATCACCCTATTTAAGATATGATTGTTGTCTTAACCAATTAATTGGGTTAATATAAAAATCTCTAATATCTTTACGACCGTAATAAAGCATAGCGATTCTTTCAAGACCTTGGCCCCATGCTAAAACACGTGTAGGTTCCTTAATTTCCCATGGATAAGTAACCTCTGGTCTAAATATCCCTGATCCGCCCATCTCTAGCCATTTATTCAATTTATCATAATATACAGCAACCTCCATACTAGGCTCTGTATAAGGAAAAAATCCTGGTCTTGTTATGATCTTTTTGAAACCCATTTTTCGATAAAATTCTGATAGTAATCCAATTAAATCACATAGAGTAACATTATCATCAATCACAATTCCTTCTATTTGAGTAAATTCAGCTAGATGAGACTTATCAACTTTTTCATTTCGAAATACTCTATCAACACAAAATACTTTTACTGGCACTTTATCGTTGTTTCTATAAAACTGAGCCAATCTACGCATTGTAGTGGCGGTAGTATGAGTTCTCAAAACTGTTTTCTTAGCAGTATTGATGTCCCATGCATATCTCCATCCAGAAGAGCCTGAATCACCTCCATTTTCATGTATTTCTTTTACAGCTAAAACTCTGTCTTTTTCTGGTAATTTTGCTGTTTTTGGATTATTAAGGTAGAATGTATCTTGCATTTCACGAGCGGGATGATCTTGAGGTTGAAATAATGCATCAAAATTATAAAAAGCACTTTCAATAATAGGGCCTCTTATTTCAGTAAAACCCATTGATAAGAAAATTTCTCTAATTTCATTTATTAGATTAATTAAAGGGTGAATCTTTCCCGCTTTTAATAATGGACCAGGTTTAGTAACATCAAAAGGTTTTAAATCAAAATTTTTCCAGGTCCCTGAACTTAGCATCTCAGAAGTTATTTTACTTACTTGTGTTAGCTCATTAATCTCCGAAATAGAGATCTTTTTACCTTTTTCAGTTAAATATAGAATACGTTGAGTTTTACGATTCTTTTCTATTAATTTTCTTTTATTTAGAACATCTATTAGCTTTTGGTCATCTTTAGAAAATTTAGAAAAATCAATTGCAAGATTTTCTTCAAATTTTTTTAAAAATTTTTCCAGTTCTGTTGGGGGAAACTCTTCAGCAACTATAAATATCTTGTTTTCCCCTGAAGCTTTGCTTTGACTAATCCACCTATTTTTTTTAAGATTTGAAATTCCAACATAAAAAATGTTTCTATCTAAATTTGATCGTTTCAGCAAGTCATCTAAAGTTATTTCTTTAATTTCATCTTTTATCATTATATTTATTAATTTGCGTTCGGGTAATTCATTTTTCAAATATGCCCTCCCTTCATCATTTAAAGAAATCTGATATATATCTTCTTCTTTAAATCCTCCTAAATTATGTTCAATCAAATCATTCACTGCTGACATAAGAACTATATAATCAATTCCCATTTCTTCAGCGACTTTAGTAGCTATTACATTAGATCGCTTTTTCTTAAGCAATTTTAGAATTTCAATCGTTCGTTTTTTAAGCTTGATTATCATAACCTTCAGTTGTTACACTTTATTCTTTCGTTATTATTTTTAAAATCTCAAATGTTTATAAATCTTTCGTGAATGAAATCGTTTAATTTTGCTCGTTCTTGAATTAGAACAAACATCTAACATTTTTTATTTTTTAATAATTTAGCTTTAAGATTTAGTAAATTAAAACTCACCCGCAGCCAAGGGATCAGTCTCTATATTGAATTTTTAATCCCTTGGCAAATTAAAGAAATTAACAAAAAATAGAGCTTGATTGAGACTTACATCTGTATAGACAAGATAGGTTAATGAACACATAAATTTCTCTTCTCAAGCCATAATTACTTTTTAAAATAAATATAGAAATAATTACTAAAAAATTTTTTTATTACATATTATCTCTCATAGATGTAGAACTAATTTTCTTTTTGTTTTTATCTTTAATTATTGGAATCACAATAAGAATGAGTGGTTTTAATCCCATTTCTTCTCTGTTATTATTTAACTTTAAAGCATTTTCATATGTTTCTTGGCTTACAATTAATCCCTCATATTCAGGATCTTGAGCATATTTATTCATATCATCCCAATTTTTAATTTCAACAATATTAATCCGATTAATATTGGTCAAAGTACTAATAAATTCTTTTAAATTTGTTTCTCTTGTGTTATAATCTTCCAATTTTGAAGCAAATTGCTTTTTCTCTAAAAGATTCTGAGTGGTTAATCCAATCTCTATAGATTCAGAAAGAGATAAAGCAGTTTTTAATAAAAATTTATGACCTTCATGAAGATGATCAAAAGTCCCCCCTAATCCAACTTTCTTTAGAATTAAACAATCACCTTATCGTTAAGACAATTTTTTATAATTTTTCCTTAGATTTCTGGATTTGTTTCGGCTTTTCTGGGATTTTACTCGATTCGGTGGGTTTTTTCAATTTAACAGAATAAATTTGCTTTACTTCCATCATATCATCGCATTTAACACATTTATCTATTTTTTGAAAAACAAAATCTCCTTTCTCATAATTTCTAACCTTTGTAAGTCCACATAGATTGCAGATTAAAATTGTCAACGTTTGTCTTATAGGTTCTGTTGGACTTTTTTGCATTTGTATCAGAGTTGCACCTACACAAATTAGCATAAATCCCATTGTCCATCCTGAAACTTCATCAGGTAGAATCCCGGTATAAATAAAAAGTGCTCCTAAAATAATTAAAAATATAGAGAGTAAATTTTTTAGGACACTTTTAAAAGTAATTCCTTTTTTTAATATATCCTCATCGTCTTCTTCTTCTATCATGGGAGATGCTATAATATCTCGTTTTCTATGCTTAATAATCGAAAAGAATAAATAAATTTTGTTATTATAAAACCTTAATAGATAAAAGTATTCAATTTTAAGTTAAGGTATCTAATAAAAATGTTTAGTATTTTTCAATTTGGTGCTGATGGAACTGATCCGGTAAGTTTAGTTATCCAGCTTTTATGGTTTGTTCTTATTTTTGTAAGTATTTTTTATGGACAGAAAATTCAAGGTTGGAAAGCTGCTAAAGAAATACAAGCAGGATTAGAAAAATTAAAAAAATGGAATGATGAGTGTAAGGAAATCTTGGTTAGTAATTTTAAAGAATTTGCTAATAAAAAGAAAACTCAAAAAGATTTAATGCTTCAACTTGAAGATTTCATTACTTTTGTTACAATTCCTCCTGTTTCACTAGATCCATATGGTATTATTTCAAAATTCGATCATGTTGTTGATGTTAGGGATTACCGATTTAAAGAAGAAGTTGAGTTATTGGCACCGAAAGCTGATATTGTTCAAAGATATAATTTAGAGAATTTGTTGGAAGTTACAATGGCTATTGATTTTATATATAGACTTATAAGACATTATCTCATACTTGGTAAAAAATCAAAATCAATGATTTTACTATTACAAATCTCAATGCAATTAGGTTTAATATTAAGTATGGCAAAAGCGTATTATTATGCGGCAAAAGCTTTTTCAGAAGGGAGTCCCATTGGAGACGCTCTAGGCCCATTAGTCACTGCTAGCTTCGTAAGGGATGTTTCAGATGGAGAGGTGGAATCAAAAGAAATTGTTAGAGATACTATTGTACAAGAAGTGGATTTTGAAGATCGTAAGATTTTTGTAGTGAGGGCAAAAGGACCTGGTGGAACCGTAGGAAAACCAGGGAAAGCTATTAAGATGCTGATTGATGAGCATGGTGACGAAATTTCTCGAATAATTATGATTGATGCGGGATTAAAATTAACAGGAGATAAAACTGGATCAATTGCTGTAGGTGTTGGTGCTGCTATAGGAGGAATTGGTATTGAAAAACATTTTATAGAAGAATCTTCTACAAGTAAATCAATTCCAATTGATGCTCTTATTTGTAAACAATCACTAGAAGATGCTATTACCACAATGAAGAGACCCATAACCCAAAGTGTGCCAAAATTTATTGAAAAAATAAAGATGGCTCTGAGGAAAAGGACAGAAAAAGGCTCCAAAGTAATTATTGCAGGAATTGGAAACTCAATTGGAATAGGTATTTAATTATTTTACTTTTTATTCTGTTTAGTTTTTAATACTTTTTATTTATTTCACTCTTTAAAAACTGATCCGTTATAATCTTAATAGAATTTTCATAATCTCCTAAATGAGAAAATAGAAATTGTTTTATAATTAAGCAAATAAGATTACTTAATTGAACTAATTAATAAAATGGAATTAAAGTCAAAAAAAATATATATTACATGATTTGAGGTGTAAAGAAAATTTACGGATATATGGGTAAAATTTTAAGAATTGATTTATTAAATGGTAAAATTACTGAAGAATTTCCTGATGAAGAAACATTAAAAATGTATTTAGGAGGATCAGGATTAGCTACAAAATATTTAATTGATGAAACATCAAAAGGAATCGATCCATTAGGACCGGAAAATAAACTGATCTTTATGACTGGACCATTAACCGGAACTCCATCACCTAGTACAGGAAGGTATAGCGTAGTTGCAAAATCACCACTTACAGGTTTCTGGGGACAGGCGAATTCTGCTGGTTTTTGGGGTCGAGATTTAAAAAGGTCTGGCTTCGATGGGGTAATTTTTGAGGGTATTTCCCCCAAACCAGTATATCTTGTCACTGAAGATGGAAAAGCTGAACTCAGAGATGCATCGCACCTCTGGGGTAAAAATACTTCAGAAACAACAAGGATAATAAGAGAAGAATTAGGTGAAAAATTCAATGTGTCTTGTATTGGTATTGGAGGAGAAAATCTCGTAAAATATGCGGCTATTATGAATGATTGTGATAAACCTAATTATGGAAGAGCTGCTGGAAGATGCGGAATGGGTACGGTTATGGGTTCCAAGAAAGTTAAAGCAATAGCATCTAAAGGTGATGCTAAGATTGAAGTAGCAAACCCAGAGGAATATAAGGCAGAAGCTAAACAAAGGTATGATTGGGTAAATCAGAGTATGTTAAAAATGACCCTTGAAGTATTTGGAACTGCTACAATGGTAGATTTGGTGAACATTAAGGGTGGTTTGCCGACGAAGAATTGGCAAACCGGAGTTTTTCCTGCCGCAGATAAAATTAATGGTACAGCAATAAATGAAACAATTCTCACGGGGCGTAAACCATGTTTTGCTTGTCCAATAGCTTGTGGACGTGTTGCAGAAATTAAAGAGGGAAAATATAAAAGCACAGGTGAAGGTCCGGAATATGAATCACTTGGAGCACTTGGAACAATGTGCGGAGTTGATAATCTAGAAGCAATCACTTTGGCACATTTTCTTTGTAATGAATATGGTCTCGACGTTATATCTGCAGGCAATACAATTGGATTTGCTATGGAGTGTTATGAGAAAGGGATATTAACTAATGAAGACACCGGTGGTCTTGAATTTAATTTCGGTAACGCAGATCTCGTTATAGATCTTATTGCTAAAATAAGTAAAAGAGAAGGAATTGGGGATTTACTTGCTGAAGGAACAAGAAAGATGGCAGAAAAATTAGGGAAGGATTCTCACAAATTCGCTATGCATGTTAAAGGGTTAGAACTTCCTGCTTATGATAGTCGGGCCGCGAAAATTACTGGATTAGCTTATGCTACGGCAAATCGAGGTGGGTGTCATATAACAGGTTATATTGAAGGACCAGCATTCTTATCAATGCCTTTTATGATTGTAGAAGATGCCATGGTTGGGGATGTTCTTTCAGAAAATCCGGAAGATACTAAGATTGTTAAAGATTTCGAAGATGCGTTTGGTTTATTTGATGCTATTGGAGGTTGTAAATTTATGGGTATGGTTTTAACTTCAGAGGATTGGGCAACACTCATAGAGAAACTTTTAGGTTATGATTTTACTAAAGAAGATTTTGCTAAAATGGGTGAAAGGCTATATAATTTAGCTAGAATTTATAATATAAGAGAAGGTCTCACTAGAGCTGATGATACGCTTCCACCACGGTTGTTAGAGGACCCTATGCCCGATGGACCCGCTAAGGGAGAAACTGTAAACTTGGATCCTTTATTGGATGCATATTATGAATATCGTGATTGGGATAAAGAGACGGGGAAACCAACTAAGGAGAAATTAAAAGAACTAGGGTTGGAATGGGCGATTAATGAGATATACTAAGTAATACTTCCAGCTTTCTATTAAAAAAAGGTGAAAATGATGGGTGTAGAAAAGAAATTAACTTACGCAGATAAACCATGGCTAAAATCTTATTCTTTAGGACCTTTTAAACTCAAGCATACTATGGAACCGTATCCTAAAATAAATGTTTACAAGTTTCTTGAAGATAGCGCGACAAATTTTCCAGATAATATTGCATGTGTTTATTTAGATGATGAAATTACCTATAAAGATTTAAAATTAAAGGTTGATAAGTTAGCAAATGCTTTTATTGATTTAGGGTTAAAAAAGGGAGACACTGTAGCATCAGTCCTTCCATCATGTCCCGAATTCATTTTGGTAGATTATGCCGCAATGAAAATGGGAGCAATACACGTTCCACTAAGTATATTGCATAAAACCGATGATTTAGTTCATGAAGTAAAAGAAAGTAATGCTAAAACGGTAGTATGCTCGTACAGACGCCTTGAACGCATCTATGAAGCCAAAAATGAAGTCGAAATTGAAACTGTTATTCATACTCCAACAAAATTATTTCCTGATTACAAGCTCCCTGAAATGAAGGAAATATCAGAAGAAGGATATTACTCTTTGGATGATTTATTAGAGAAATATGATCCACTCGAAAAGTCAATTGAAATAGATCCTGTGGAAGATATAGCTCTGCTACCTTTTACTGGCGGCACAACAGGAGTTCCAAAGGGGACAATGTTAACTCATTATAACATCACAACTAATGTAATTCAATTAATGCATTGGATGTTGGATCCTATAAAACTAGGGATTGTTGGGAAAGCAGCTATTGTAATTGGTGTTCCTATTTTTCATGCGTATGGGCATTTTACATTACATTCGTGTATTTCAATGGGATTAAAAGCATTATTAATGGATCCCAGAGATATGGTGAGGATTGTTGAGGTTATAAAAAAGAATCGTCCTTTTATGGTTACTGGTGTTCCTGCTCATTATATAAGATTTCTTAAATTAGATCTTCCTAAGGCCCCCATTTTTTACCTTTCTGGAGCAGCACCAATGCCCCCTGAACTTGCCGATCGATTCGAACAAAAAACAGGTGTCCCGATGGCGGAAGGATATGGAGCGACTGAAACATGTGCCGCTTCAACTGTCAATATTTCACCACTTTCTAAGATTACAGGATTTATGGCTTCGAAGAAAAATGGTGTCGGTGTGCCCTTACCTGATACAGAAGTAAAAATTGTAGATCCAGAAACAGGAGATGAGATACCCTTTGGTGAATCCGGTGAGTTATGGATCCGTGGACCACAGGTAATGAAAGGATATTGGCCAACACCAGGTAACGGTTTAACTGATGATGGATGGCTTCCTATGGGTGATATAGGAAGAATGGACGAAGATGGTTATTTCTACATTGAAGATCGTATCAAAGATATGATTAATGTATCAGGAAATAAAGTCTATTCAAGATTGATTGATGATATTTTACATGAACATCCCGCAGTAAGCGTAGCAGGTGTAATAGGAATTCCCGATCCAGAACGACCAGGTAGTGAAAGAGTAAAGGCGTTCATAACACTAAATAGAGAATCTGAAGGAAAAGTTACTGAACAGGATATAATCGACTATTTAAAGGATAAAGTTAAACCTTATGCCGTTCCTAAGTATGTGGAGTTTAGGAATGATTTACCTTTGACATTGGCAATGAAACTCTTTAAACGGAAACTGAAAAACGAAGAAATTGCTAAAATGAAAGAAAGAGGAGAAATCAAGTAGTAAAGTATATGAAATTTATTAAATTTGAAAATATTTTTTATAATTTTTTTTAATAAAAACTAGAATATTTATAACACTCTTTATTAAATAAAATATACAAATTAATAACCACTATAAAAATTAAGCGAAATTTACTTATTTGGTGTGATAATTATGAAATTTGGAACTCCGGAATGGGCAAATGCCTATTGCAAAGCCCTTAATGAAAATGAAAACTATAAAGATGCTGCTGGACCCAATGGTTTTCCACCTGATGGTTGGGAAGGTGATTTTCTCTTTATCATAAACCCTTCAGGGAATTTAGATCATGAGATTAGGATGTTCGTAGGTCTTTATCATGGTGAATGTACAGGAGCAAGAATACTAGGAGAAGGAGAAGAATCAGAAGCGGAATTTGAATACTCCGGGTCATATGACTCATGGGTGGCAGTCTTAAAAAAAGAATTGGATCCAATACGTGGTTTGCTCGCAGGTAAATTTAAACTAAAAGGCGATATGGCTAAAGTTTTAAGAGCTACAAGAGCAGCACAGGAACTTGTTGTTTCTACCACTATGATTGATACTGAATTTTACTAAAATAAAGAAAATTTATTTAATCTTTTTTCCTTTTTTATCGTATCTTAAATACTCTATTTAATTTGAAATGGATAACCATAAAAGCAACATCTTTGAATTAACAACAAGACAGGTTTATTTTTTTGACTTAGATGGTACTATATATTTAGGAGATAATTTGTTTAATGGTGTTTCTGAATTAATTGAGGCATTGAAAAATAAGCAAAAACATTTTTTCTTTCTTTCAAATAACTCAAGTCTTTCAACAGCAAATTATCTCGAGAAATTAAATAAATTTAATCTCAATATTACTAAAGAGAATCTTATTTTGTCTCAACATCCGACAATTGAATATCTAAAAAAAAATAAATTTAAGAAAATTTTCTTATTAGGTACAAAATCACTCAGAGAAGAGTTTAAACAAGAGGGTTTTGAATTAACTGAGCAGAATCCTCAAATAATTGTCCTCGCTTTTGATAAAGAATTAACCTATGATAGGCTAGTAAAAGCTACACATTTACTTTTAAAAAAGGATTTTCCATATATTGCTACACATCTAGATAATAGATGCCCTACTGAAAATGGGTATATTCCAGATGCAGGAGGTATAGCGGCTTTATTACAAAAAACAGTAGAAAGGATGCCAAGAGTTTTTGGGAAACCAAATAAAGAAATGGTGTTGTTTAAGTTAAATAAATTAGAGATCTCAACTAAAGATGCTGTAATTTTTGGTGACAGACTTTATACAGATATTAAAATGGGCAAAAATGCTGGAATAACGACATGCTGTGTATTATCAGGGGAAGCAACTTTAGATATGATAAAAAATAGTGAATATAAACCCGATTTCATTATAAATGGAATTTGGGAGCTTTTAAATGAATTCAATAAAAATTAATTAGCTTATTATAATTCAAGTTTTTATTTTTAGTAAGATTTTTTTCATTATTGTAATTATTATATATTGTAAGTTATTAACATAAAAAATAAAAATATGAGATTCTGTTTTTAACTTATTAAATCTTGATGATTATAGAGATTTTGGTAAATAAAAATGACAACTAGTGAAAAAAATAAATTTATTTATGACTTCACCGAAGGAAATAAAGACTTAAAGAATTTACTTGGAGGAAAAGGTGCAAATCTAGCAGAAATGACTAGATTGGGGCTTAACATTCCACCGGGGTTTACAATAACTACTGAAGCTTGTTTGCTTTATTTTCGCGAACCAGAAGAAGTGATGAAAAAATTAGAACCGGATGTAATGAAGAATTTAAAAGCTCTGGAAGAAAGCACGGGAAAAAAGTTTGGTGACATAAAAAATCCTTTGTTAGTAAGCGTTAGATCTGGAGCCCCAATGAGTATGCCAGGGATGGCTATTTACGCAATTCGCGAGTACTCCTAAATGGACACCGTACTCAATTTGGGCTTAAATGATCAAAGTGTTTTAGGATTAGCTGAACAAACTGAAAAACCCCGCTTTGCATATGATTCATATCGTAGATTTATTCAAATGTTTGGTGACGTTGTAATGGCTATTGGAGATGATAAATTCGAGAGAATTTTGACGAAATATAAAAGATTAATAGGAAGAGATGCTCAAGATACAGATTTAAAAGTTACTGATCTACAAAAAATAATAGCTGATTATAAGGCATTATATGAAAAAGAAATTGGCTCAGCATTTCCTCAAGATCCCCTTAAACAATTATTTCTTTCAATAGAAGCCGTATTTAAATCTTGGAATAATAGACGAGCTATTACATATAGAAGAATCAATAATATTCCTAATTTTGGTACTGCTGTAAACATTCAAGCAATGGTGTTTGGTAATAAAGGAGAAAATTCTGCTACAGGTGTCGTGTTTACGAGAGATCCATCAACGGGGGAGAATGAAAAGTTCGGTGAATATTTAACTAATGCTCAAGGAGAAGATGTTGTTGCGGGTATTCGAACTCCAAAAAAATTAGAAGTTATGAAAGAAGAATTCCCAACGATATATAAACAATTATTGGACACAATGGATAGATTGGAAAAGCATTATAGAGACATGCAAGATATTGAATTTACAATTGAGGATGGAAAATTAAATATTTTACAGACCCGAAATGGTAAGCGTACTCCTTCAGCAGCTGTGAAAATTGCTGTTGATATGGTTAAAGAAGGATTAATTACAAAAGAAGAAGCCATCATGAGTCTGGATCCAAATAAAGTTTCAAAATTATTATTTAAAAGTATAGATGAGAATGCTATTGTCCATGTTTTGGCTCATGGTATTAATGCTTCCCCTGGTGCTGTTTCTGGAATAGCTATTTTTGATCCTGATACTGCAGAAGAATTAGCAAACCAAGGAGAAGATGAAATCATACTTTGTCGACCACAGACAAAACCTGACGATGTCCATGGATTATATGCATCTAGTGGTGTTATAACACAATTTGGTGGAAAAACCTCTCATGCTGCTGTCGTTGCCAGAGGTATGGGTAAACCTGCAGTTGTAGGGGCTTCAGATATAGAAATCGATGAAGAAAACAAAGAATTCAGGGTTGGAGATATGGTTATTCAAGAAGGGCAATGGATTACAATTGACGGAACGTTGGGACGGATTATAGAAGGAAAAGTACCTCTAGTAGAACCCGAAATTAAAGGAGAGTTTTTAGAATTATTAGAAATAGCAGATGAAATTAAAACTCTCGGTGTTAGAGCTAATGCAGATACACCTCTTGATGCTCTAAAGGCTTTAGAATTCGGTGCCGAGGGAATTGGGCTTTGCAGGACAGAACATATGTTTATGGCACAAGATCGCTTACCCACAGTTCAAAATATGATATTGGCAAGGACCAAAGAAGTACGACAAGAGGCTCTAGATAAAATTTTACCTTGGCAAAAACAGGATTTTTATGAAATTTTTAAAATAATGGAAGGAAGACCAGTAACAATCAGATTATTAGATCCACCTTTACATGAGTTTTTACCTGAATTATCACTAGTTCAATTGGAAAGACAAGAACTCAAAATGACTAATGCCTTATCAAAATCACTTCTTAATATAAGCCCCTTAGATGAGGAAATTACAAAAAAGAATAAGGTTATTAGCCTAATTAGGTCACTCTCTGAGGAAAATCCCATGATGGGCTTAAGGGGTTGTAGATTAGGAATTGTATGGCCTGAGATCAATGAAATGCAAGTTAAAGCAATATTTCAAGCCGCCTGCGAACTCAAACTACAAGGAATCAATGTTATGCCTGAGGTTATGATTCCTCTTGTAGGAATGCTCTCTGAATTGCAATACGTGAAAGCACAATTAATGCAGGTCGCATTAGAAACTATTAATGAATATGATGTAGAACTTAATTATAAATTTGGGACTATGATCGAAATCCCAAGAGCGGCTTTAACGGCTGACGAAATTGCTATTGAGGCAGAATTTTTCTCATTTGGTACTAATGACTTAACACAGATGACTTATGGTTTTTCACGTGATGATGCAGAAGGAAAGTTCTTACCCGTATATTTGAATAAGGAGATATTAGAAGATAATCCATTTGAGATTTTAGATCAAGAGGGAGTGGGTCAATTAATGAAGATGGCAATTAAACTTGGGAAGAAGACTCGGCCAGATTTGAAAACTGGAATATGTGGTGAACATGGAGGAGAGCCAAGCTCAATAAAATTCTCACATGCTATAGGATTGGATTATGTTTCCTGCTCCCCATTTAGAATTCCCGTTGCTCGGATTGCCGCTGCTCAAGCAGTTATTGAAAACAAGAAAGAATAGTTCCTTGCTTATTCAATTTCTTTTTAATATATAGTTAAATAAGAATAATCTTATACTAAAACGTTGTATACTGTAAAATTCGAAAAAGTTTTATCGAATTATTTATTTACTAATGTATAAAATTGTTAGGTAAAGACAATATGCCTCTAACTTTAGATGAAAAAATTTCTTTATTAAAGGAAGTTGGAGAAGAAATTATTGATTTAGATGAATTAAGAAACCTAATTCAATGGAAGACTGATCATAATGAAGAAATCTATGCTTATGATGGATTTGAACCTTCTGGAATATTGCATATTGCTCAAGGACTTTTAAGAGCTATTAATGTTAATAAAATCACAAAAGCAGGAATTAAATTCAAATTTTTAGTTGCTGATTGGCATGCTGCTGCGAATCTAAAATTTGGTGGAGATTTAGAAGTTATTAAAAAAGTAGGAGACTTTTTAATCGAAACATGGAAAGTTTGCAACATGGATTTAAACAATGTTGAATTTATTTATGCTTCAGATTTAGTTAAAGAACCACCGTACTGGCAACTAGTATTGAAGATAGCTATAAATAGTTCTTTAAATAGAGTTAAACGATGTACTCAAATAATGGGGAGAAGTGAGTCAGAGCAACTTGCTGCTTCCCATATTTTATACCCTTTAATGCAAGCAGCAGATATATTTTATCTTCCTACAGATATATGTCAACTAGGATTGGATCAACGAAAAGTAAATATGTTGGCAAGAGAAGTTGCTAAAAAGATAAATAAACCAAAACCCGTAGCAATTCATCATCATATGTTAATGGGTTTATATAAACCGCCTTCAACAGCCTTAAAAGGAGTAGATAGGACGATAGAGATCAAAATGTCAAAATCAGACCCAGATTCTGCAATTTTTATGTTAGATTCTCCAAATGATGTGAAACGTAAAATAAATAAGGCATATTGTCCTCCAAAACAAATCATTGAAAACCCTGTTTTAGAATATTGTAAATATATTATATTTGAACTTATCGATGTCTTTGAAGTCAAGAGACCTGAAAAATATGGTGGCAATATTGAATATTCCTCCTATGAGGAGCTAGAAAAAGATTACCAGAAAGGGAAGTTAAATCCACCTGATTTGAAACCAGCAGTTATAAAATATTTAAATCAATTTCTAGCACCTGTAATAGAACATTTTGAAAAAGATGTAAATGCACATAAATTATATGAATTTGTTCAAGCAGAATCTAAAAAATATAAAGCTAACTAAAAAATAAATAAAGGAGTATAGAATTGTCAGGTAATCATGTAGTTGATATCTTTTTAAATCCAAAAACTGTGGCGGTAATAGGTGCTTCGAAAAACCAGACGAAAGGTGGTTATCGTATCATAGATAATCTATTAACCAACAATTACAAAGGAAAAATCTTTCCTGTTAATCCCAATTCAGATGGTGAAGTTTTTGGTCTAGAATTTAAGAAATCTATATTAGAAATTAAAGATGATATCGATTTAGCAATTTTTTATACTCCCAGTAGCGTTATTCCTGATATTTTAGAAGAATGTATTAAGAAAAATGTTAAAGGAGCTCTTATTGAAACAGCTGGTTTTGCAGAGGTAGGTGAGAGGGGACTTAAACTTAGGGATAAAATCCTCAAAGTAACCAGTAATTTTTCCAAGATCCGGGTTGTAGGTCCAAATTGTATGGGGCTCACTAAAATCGACGGAGATAGTGATAGTGAAGAAAGAGGTGGATTCTTTTCAGGTTTTGGTGTTTTTGACAAATATCGACGAGGAAACATCGCAATTATAACTCAATCAGGGATGTTAAATGGAGGATATCTAATGAATCTAATGCGAAATTACCCTGAAGTAGGAATTAGATATTCATGTTCAATAGGTAATAAAATGGATTTAAGTGAAATAGAATTTTTGGAGTACTTTCTTGATGATCCTACCGTAAATGTTATAGTTTTATATCTTGAATCATTTAAAGATCCTCGGAAATTTATTGAATTATGTAAAAAAACGAAAAAAATTCCTAATAAAACGATTATATTATTAAAAGGGGGAACTACATCTTTAGGGCAAAAAGCTTCTTTAAGTCATACAGGTTCCCTAGCAGAAAGCAAAAAATTAATCAATGCTATAATTAGACAATCAGGTGTAATTCAGACAGAAAGTTTACACGATTTATTTCAATTCGCGAGAACATTTTCAATGATATATAAATCTGGAAAAAAATTACCTATATATGGTAATGTATCTATGATGGCAGGATCTGGTGGTGCTGGCACTATTTCTGCTGATCTAACAATGAAATATGGATTAACCTTTCCAATCATGGGAGAAAAGACATATCAGGTTTTGAAAGATCTCTATCCTGAATGGATGCCTCCAAATCGATTCGCAC
>JAHLWJ010000375.1 GCA_019057975.1 Promethearchaeota archaeon
ATACTACTGGCTGGAACTGTCTATAGTTTTCTTTTTCCTTTTATCATGGCATCATGTTTCTTATATTTGCCTAGTATCTTTTCTTATAGAATACGATATTTTAAAGAGAATGTTGTCAAAAAGTTCATACTGGCTAATAGTATTCTTCTTTCTGTGTTGATTACACTAATACCAACGATAAGTGGATTAGAATTATTACGAATAGGTTTAGATATTGATATTTTCATTATTTCAGCAATTTCTTTAATCCTATTGTTTGTAGTTTTAAATTTCTTAGATTTTATTGGTATATGGTACAATGTAAAAGAAAAATGGACTAACCTTTTTAAATTATTTAAGGTGTTTACATGGTTTTCAATATCTATATTTGTATCTTATGTAATCTTTTCTTATGTGCTAACTGATATATCAATTTCCATTATGCTTTTTATATTTTTTATATTAAACATCTATACTTTTAAGTTGTTAATCAATTATTCTAAAGATTTAAGGATTATTAATTACCTTCAAGAATTTTTGTTATATGGTCTTACTTTTTCTTTCTCTTTTTTAATTATATCTTTAATTGGATTAAGTACTGTTCTCACTTTTATGCCATCTTTTTTGAATTCCTTTAATGCTGTATGGTATCTAGGGTTGTTTTTATTGATTAGTCTTCCTCTTATTCAATTTTTCAGGTCACTAGTAAAAATTGAATATACAAAGGTAAATAACGGAATTGAATTCATATCTTGGTCGATTTTAAAAATTATTATCTGTATTTTTATTTCAATGATTTTTTCATTCTCAATTTTAGCTCTGATAATTTCATTTTCTTTAACGTTTACATTTTTTACTCCAATTACTCTTTCTTATTTCAAAAAATTAAAGATTTTCTCAGAAAAAAATCAACTTATTATAAAAAGATTCATGTTGGGGGTATTTGTCATTTCATTATTAATCTTATATATCGATCTTTTTTATCAGCTTACAGCTAATGAATCATTTTTCAATGATTATCTATTTCTACATATCAGCTTTATTCTTGCTAATTCATTACTATATCTATATTATTTTCTTTTGAGATATAATACGATTCTACAAATAGATTCTACTGTTCAAATATTTGGTTTTTATCTCTCTTCATTTATACTATTTTTAAGCCTTCTTTACATTTATTGGATACTTTTAATTGTTCCTGTACTTTTTGCTATTATACTTCTACTTTATCGAAGAAGTCTAAATATTATTTTCAGATTTATATCATATTTTCTCCTGAGCTATGTTATATTTATAGATCTTCTGAGTATTTTTAACAGCTTTGAGATCTTGGGTGGATTTAATTTAATCATAGTTGGATTTTTGACTAGTACATATCTACTGACTTTAATTTCCGTTTTGCTTTTTTCAATATTATTAAATTATAAGCGAAATAATAATCTTGAAAAATTTGCATTATATGGCTTCCTTTCCCTGTTGTCTTTTACTTTTCTAAATTCTTATACCAATATTCTCATTCTCTACAATATAACAATATCATTATTCATATTTTCGTTATTTATGGGGATTTATTTCTATCGCCAGAATAATGAATTATATAAGTGGTTTATCAAGCCTTGTGTTCTTTTGCTCGTATTTGACTTTATCAGTTTCATTTCTTATACTACACTTTTCAATAATCCACTCTACATTAATTTCAGTCCAATTCTCACCTTTACTTTGACTATGAGTATTACGGGATTCACATTTGTAATATTATATAACAGTGCACCTGCAAATTTTAGAAAAAAATCGTTTTACTTCACTTTAATTGCGATTAACATTTGCTTTCCTATTTTCTTGTATTTTTGCATAGTTTCTCCGTTCCCGTCCCTTTTTGGAGATCCCATTCCAATAATAATTGTAATTAACGTTGCAGTTTTTCTTTTTTACCTTTCCATTGGAATTTATCAGTGGAGAATTTCTTGGGCTATCTGGAAGTCAGGTTGGTATGCTTGGAATATTTTGCCTTTTGTTAATTTTTTAATAATATATCAAAGTTTAAGAGGAATCGATGTTCTTGGAAAATCAGTAAGCTTATTTGGAGTTTATGATTTCAGTGGCTCATCAATAATATCTATAATAATTTGTTCTTTATTCTTCTTACCTGTAATATACTCTAAAATTAAAAAATATTTTTTAAAGATAATCTTTATAGTTTGGGCTGAAAGTTTATTTTTATTGTATTGGATTAGCCAAAATCTTTTTGTGGGAGATAAACTTCTAATTAACCTTTCATTTGTTTTGTTTTCAGTCATTTTGTTAATGCCGTTGTTAGTAGGACTTAAATTTTGGAAAATAGTATCAATTTTTTGGTTGATCCCATTGACAGTGATTAATGCTACATTTTTATTCTTTTATTTAATTTCAATAGGTGTTTCGTTAGAGGTTACAATTTCTATTGATCTTTTGGTTATTGGGTTATTTTTAATTGTATATTCCTTTTTTCCTAATATTAGATCAATAGGCATAATATTAATATTCAGTTACTTTGTAGTTCTTATTGGGATTTTTCTCACAATTTATTTCATATTATATTCAGTTATTTTAGATGTATTCTTTTCTATCAATTTTAGTTTTATTGTAATGGGATTTAGCCTCTTTTCATCTAAACCACTTAAATTAGTAAGTAAAACAGTTGATCAATTTCTATCATGGATTCTAATATTAAACTTCTCTTGGTTAACCTTTAACACCTTTAGTTTATTACCAAGAATGGAAATTTTTTCTTTCTTTTTAGCATTAACAGTTTTTGGATGCTCATTTTTTATTTTTAATCGCTATAAGATGAAATTCCATATCAATAGAGTATTTCCCTTGTTAATTGTGGCAATTGGAACTTCTTCTTCCATTACGTCCTTATTTTCGATTTTATTCAATTTAACGCCATATATTTTAGTTACTATATTTTCGGGAATTTTCTTAATATTTTTATATTTCCTGATTATTGAATATAGATATTTTCTCTGGGCCTTAATTCCGATTCCTTTAACATTGCCTATATTAGAACTATTACTAACATTTGAAGTAATTAGAAATATTTGGCTTTTAGCATTTTTAGCCTTTTCAATGACATATGTCATCATCTTCCAGATTTTAATAAATCTATTCAAAACCACTATAAAAGATGAATCTGAAGAAATAAAAAATAGCTTAATGAAGATCTATCAAGAAAAAAATCAGATCAAAATGCTGAATTTCACTTGTTTTCTTCTTAATTCTATTTTTTTCTCATTATTTATTTCAGTTATAATTCCTCTTTTAACTACTGAGCTATTTAACAAAGTTATTTATGTTTATCACATTCTTGATTTCCTGATTATCTGGCCGATTTTTGTATTATTTGGTTTAAAATATATCGAAAAATCAGAGATTGATTTAAAAATACGAGATCCGCTTCTTTATTTCAATAAAGCATGTTTTGTTATATATCTCCTTATCCCTATAGCATTAGCTCTTAATGTTTTACTTTTTATGTTCTTTATAGAGGTAGATATAGTAATTACTGTCTATGTTTTCCTTTTAATTGTTAGTGGTGTTGTATTTTTAGAATCCTATATATTAGATAGAAGATTTTTTTATTATTTATTTAATTCAATTCGAGACAAATTTATATTTTGGTCTTGGTTTACATTCAATAACATCCTCACTTTCTTCTTTTTTATGTTTTACGATAATATATTTTTATTGTTAGTATTAATATCTCTTTTAAATCAAATTTCCCTCTCTTTCCTCTCTTACTTAGATATCTCAAAACAAAATATTTCTAATGGACGTATAATACTTTATTATACTTTATTTATTAGTGGTTCATTTTATTTAGGTTCTCTAATTACTGAAGGAATAGTGAACTATTTTGAAGAATTGAGGGGATATACCTATTACTTATTGCTATTCCAAAATTCTATTCTACCTTTATACATTTTAAGTAATTTTATTAAAATTGACACAAAATTGAAATCTTCAATTGAAGTCATCCTTTTTACAATATTTCAAGGCTTACTTGCCCTAAATTGGCTCATTGTCTTTAGTTTACTTAATATATTGAATTTTTTCTCAATCATCTTAATTATCTTAATTGAAACATGTTTGTCTTTTAAAACTGCTAAATACTTTAATTTACTATTTTTTGAGGAAAAACGACCACAATTTTTGCTTAAGACATTTTCCTTACTCATAATATTATTATATTTTGAGACAAGCCTACTAATATACGGATTAATGATTGAATTCGTGGGTGTTTTTGAGAGTATTCTTACATCGCAATTGTTGTTTTTCGCACTAACATTACTAGATATTTATTCTTTAAAGAAAATAAGGAAAAATTATGCACATTTGATCCATACTATTAGTTTTTTCATAATTTCATTAATGATTATTTTCATTCTAAATAATAATGTAGCGCAATATCAAATCTTGCTAAGTTTAGAAGTATTAATATTCATATTGATGCAATTTTATACAAATTATTCTTTTTGTACTTCTTTGAATCAGTTTTATCCAAATAAGATTGAATCTATTAAAAAATGGAGATCTAATATTAATCAGGCTTTAGGGACATTTTTCTATATAGATTTATGCCTGCTTTTACTTCACGCCCTCAGTTTATCCAATGTTGAACTTCAATTAATATTATTAAGTTTGAGCTTAATGGTTCATGTTCTAATGATAATTGATATGTCCTTAATGAAATTTCTGGGAAAAATTGCTAATTA
>JAHLWJ010000376.1 GCA_019057975.1 Promethearchaeota archaeon
ATATAAATTTAGAAAAAATTAGAAAAAAAAGAATATTACTTGAAAATCAATTAAAGAATATGGTAGAGAAAGAGGGTAACTACCGAAAAATTGTAAGAGAATACAGAAAAAATGAAGACGAGGCGCATTTTAAATTAAATGAAGGGAAAATAAAAGAGATTGAAAACATCTTGAAAAGATTGCAGGCAGAGGTGGAAAAAGATAGGCATACAATTAATTTAAAAGAAGAACGAAAAAATCTTTTAAGGAAACCAATTATTGCAGATGGGAAGAAAAACGGACAAAGGGCAGAAATCTTTTACTCTAAATACTCCCAAAAATATCCGGATAACATTTGTAAGAAGCTTATAAAACTTATTGATAATATTCCTTCAAAATATGAGAAAATCATGGAAATTACCTTAAGAGAAAGTTTAAACTCAATTATAGTTAACAATATTTCTTCCGCCTTAAGTATAATTAATGCCTTATCAGAAAACGATTTAGATGAGATTAAATTGATCCCCCTGGATTTGATAGAAAAGATTAAAACACTTCCTGATGATCAGGTCAAATTCCATAATAAAAATATTTGTGGATTTGCCAATAATTTGATAGACTACTCCCAAAAACATCAAAATCTATTTAAAGTTTTATTGGGCAATATACTAATAGTTGAAGATATTAAAACTGCTCTTGATGTTTCTAATGAGTATTTAGGGAAATATAAAATAATTTCCCTAAATGGCCTGGTAATAAACATAGATGGCTCAGTAGATACTTACTCAAATTCAAAGAATCACCAGGAAAGTTTTTATTATGTAAAAAAAGAGATTACAGAATTAGATAAAGAAATAAAAGACCTAAAAATAAAAATTGCAAAAAATGATAATTTTATAGAAAAAAATAACAATACTTATAATTCACTATGGGAAGAAAATAGAAAACTAAAAAGATTATTACAAGAGAATGAAAAAAACGCAATTGGCGATAAAGAAAATCTAAGTAAAATCATAATTTCTATTAATGAATTAAAAGATGATTTAAAAGATATTTTTATCGAAGAAAAAAGTATTTTAGAAGAGAAAGAAAATATCTCTAAAAAATATCATATCTTTGAAAAAAATCACAACACTGTTTACGATTATAGTAAAAATATTAATCATTCTGCAAAAATGATTAATCAAATTATTGCAAGAGGGAACAGTTGTATAAATAATCTTTCTAAAGAAAAAAATGACATAAAAAATGCCATCCTTATAAATAAAGAGAAACTGATTAATATAAAAGAGAAAGCTGAAAATATTTCTCAATATAAAGATGAACATTCAATCGACTTACAAGAAAAGAAAAATATCATTAAAGACTATAGTGAAAAACTTAATAATCTAGTGTCGGAAATGGAAGAATGTAATGTTCAAATAAATAGATTGGATAAAAATAATCCTTCTGTTTTTAAGAAAGCTGAAGAGATAAAAGAAATTCTACAAAGAAAAACTAATCTATTAGAGAGTATTCGACAGGATAAAATTAATCGACAAAAACGGTTTGAATCGATTAAGGAAAACCAACATAAAGAAGAAATATTAGAAGTTCAATATCAAGAAAAATACGATAATATAGAGTATGAAATAAATAAAAACTATAGCTTGCCACTGGAAAAATTGGAATTATACAAAAATATGTCCGGTTCCCAAAAAGAAGCTAACCAGAAGATAGATATTTTAAGAGATGATATTTTAAAAATGGGTCAGATAAATTTTGAGGCCGAAAATAGATATCGTAGTCAGTTGCAACGCTACGATTCTCTATGCGAAAGATATAACGAAATATGCCAGGCAAAAAAATCTTTGGAGGTAATTATTTCAGAGATTGATCAAATTGCCATAGAAAGATTTAAAAAAACATTTAATCAGGTAAATATATACTTCAATGATATATTTAAAAAAATATTTTCCGGTGGAGAAGGAAGATTAATTATTAATTATGATAAGGATATATTAAACTCCGGAATAGAAATAATTGCCCGACCTCCGGGAAAGAAAACGAAAAATATTGAATTGTTATCTTCCGGGGAGAAAGCACTAACTGCCATAGCACTTCTATTAGCCTTGTGGAAGGCAAATCCCAGCCCATTTTGCCTTTTTGACGAAATAGATACATCCTTGGATGATATAAATGCCGAAAAGCTTGTAAATATATTAAGAGGAGAAGATTTAAATCAATCGCAATTGATTATTATTACCCATCAGAAAACAACAATGGAAGCAGCAGATACATTGTACGGCATAACTATGGAACAATCAGGTGTCTCAAAAATAGTGTCAGTAAAATTAGAAAAATAGATTAAGTCGGATAATAAAAAACAATGATAATAAAAAATGTATTTCTTCAATTTAAAGAAGGATTATATAAATCGAGAGTAGAACTAGCCAATAAATTAGGATTTTTATTTAGTAATTCCAAAGACAAATCAGATTTTTTAGAGAAATTAGAAGAATTGCTAATATTATCTGATTTAGGAACTGTTGCTACTATGGAGATAGTGGATGAATTTAAGCAAATTAATTTTAGAGAATATAAGGAAAATAATTTTATATTTTTTAAGGAAAAATTAAAATGTGTCCTAATAAATATATTAAATTCAACTGCACCGGATTTTAAAATTAATGAGGATGGATTAAATATAATAATGCTGGTAGGAGTAAACGGTTCAGGGAAAACTTCGGTAGCAGGCAAGATTGCCTATCAGTTAAAAAATGTCAATAAAGATGTTTTATTAATCCCTGCAGATACCTTTAGGGCAGCAGCAATACAGCAGCTTAAGATTTTAGCAGATAAGGTAGGAGTAGAGATGATAAGCACCAAAGAAGGTGCTGACCCGGCTTCGGTCGTATATGATGGGATCAGTGCAGCTCGAGCCAGGAAAAAGAATATAGTTATTATCGATACTGCCGGAAGACTTCATACTAAGACAAATTTAATGAATGAATTGGAAAAGATAAAAAGAGTAATCCTAAAAGAGGCTAATGATTGCTCATTAGAGATATTGCAAACCATTGATGCTACGATGGGTCAGAATGCTATAGCTCAAGCAAAATCTTTTAAGAAATCTTTAGGAGTTACCGGGATTGCCCTTACTAAAATGGATGGAACAGCCAAAGGAGGGATAGTAATTGCCATAAAAAAAGAGTTAGATATACCGGTTAAATTAATTAGCTGTGGAGAAAAATTAAATAATTTATATGATTTTAAAGCTGATAAGTTTGTTGAAGCTCTTCTTGATTGACACTAAAGATAATTTTCTATATACTTATAAAGGAATTTTGGCGGAATTAGAAAATTGTAAATGAACTTGAGATAAGAGGAGTTATTTTTTTTTATGTTTACTAACCTGACTAATAAGTTTCAGGCAATATTTAACAAAATAAGAAACAAGGGAAAAATAAATGAAAACGATATAAAAAATTGTCTTCATGAAATTCGCATTGCCCTCCTGGAAGCAGATGTAAATTACAAAGTAGTAAAAGAATTCATAAACAGTTTGCATGATAGAATACAGCAGGAAAAAATATCTGAAAGCTTAACACCTACTCAACAAATTATAAAAATTGTAAATGAAGAGATAACCGAAACATTAGGTTCCAAGCAAAATAACATTAAAATGAATTCAGCTCCCCCTACTATAATATTGTTGGTAGGGTTGCAGGGAACCGGCAAAACTACTACAGCGGTTAAATTAGCTAATTACTTTAGAAAGAAGGGACAACAACCGCTTTTAATAGCAACAGATATATACAGACCGGCAGCTATAGAACAATTACAAGTATTAGGTGAAAAATCAAATTTACCGGTTTTTTCTATAGGAAGAAATGAAAGTGCAGTAAACATTGTTAAAGCTGCCATAAAATATTCATCTAAAAGCAATCATGATGTATTGATTATCGATACTGCCGGAAGATTGCATATAGATAATGAGTTAATGAATGAGTTACAAGAAATCGATAAAAATGTTCCTCTTCAAGAAAAATTATTAATAGTAGATGCCATGGCCGGACAAGATGCAGTAAATTCAGCTAAAGTATTCTGTGATAAAATTGCGATAAGTGGAATTATTTTGACTAAATTGGACGGTGATACCCGGGGAGGAGTAGCTCTATCTTTAAAAAAGGTCTTGGGAGTTCCCATTAAATTTGTTGGTGTTGGTGAAAAGGTGGATAATTTTGAACTTTTTCATCCGGAAAGGATGGCTTCCCGGATATTGGGCATGGGCGATGTCTTGACACTAATAGAGAAAGTTGAGACTGCTTATAATGAGAATGAATTAAAAGAATTAAATAAAAAAATGAAGAGCCAAGATTTTGATTTGAATGATTTTTATTCACAATTAAAAAAAATGAAAGATATTGGCTCAGTAGATCAAATTGTGGATATGGTTCCGGGATTAAATAATTTAAAAAATAGAATAGATGCTACAAAATTAGGAGATAGAGAGGGTGAACTAAAAAAAATTGAAGCTATTATAAGCTCTATGACTGTTGAAGAAAGAGAAAGCCCTTCTATAATTAATGGGAGCAGAAGAAAAAGAATATCCAGAGGGAGCGGAACAGAACTTTCTGATATAAATAGATTGTTAAAACAATTTAATCAGATAAAAGGAATGCTTAAAAAAGGTCCAAAAATGAAAAACTTGTCTTTTAATTAAATTAATCGTTAGTGTATTAGTCGTTAGTGAATAGTATATAGC
>JAHLWJ010000377.1 GCA_019057975.1 Promethearchaeota archaeon
TTTTTAGGGCGCTTTCCGACAGTTCACTTAACAATTTTTTTATACTCATATGATTTACCTCTTTAATTATAAATATTCCATTTTTTGTGTGTTCTATTTCTATTTTCTTTATTTTTTCTTTTCTTCGGAGTAGTTCTCACACTTTCATCCTTAAATAAGTTTAATTTATTGAATATTTTGTAGTCTTATGGTTAAGTTCGAATATCTCTTATTGTAATTCCTTTTCCTTCAATTAGAGTAGTATTTGAGCTACCACATTTTCGGCAATGAAAAACATTTGTTCCTAAATTAGGATCGGCTTCGAGGATGGACTTTTCAGCAACAGCTTTTTCGTACTTTTCATATTCCTCTAATCGTCCTTCGCTTGCTGCTTTCTCTTTTTCTTTGCTGAACCAAATTTCTGAATTTTTTTCACAGGAATTGCAATGGATAACGCCAGGTGTTCGCTTAATATTCAGTTTTGCCTTTTTTGCAATAGTACCTTTTTTCATAGTGTCAAAAGCTTGTTGAGCGTAAATTTCTACTATTAATGCAAAATCTCCTATTTCAAGGTTGATTTCGCTAATCCTTGTGGCGTTATTCGCTTTTGCCACTTGTAAACACTTCCTAAATATTTGATTTACCATAGAAAATTCATGCAATTTTTATATCCCCTTAAAAATACTACCACTGTCCATTAAAATGAATTTTTTAATAAAAGTATATTGGTTCGATCTTATTAGTTCATCTTTATTATTCCTAATTTTTATAACACTTTGTATCCTAATTTTAAATTATACGAATTATTGAAGAATTTTTATAATATAATTATGTTTTTTGGCGTTGCATACTATCCAGAACATTGGTCAGAAGAGAATTGGGTTAGCGATGCTGAGAATATCCGGGAATGCGGAATGGATGGAGTTCGCGTAGGAGAGTTTTCTTGGAGTAGATTAGAACCTGAAGAAGGAGAGTTTGACTTCGATTGGTTAGAAAGAGCAATTAATATACTAGGGAAAGCGGGATTAAAGGTTATCATTGGAACTCCAACAGCAACACCACCTTCTTGGTTGGTTCATAAGTATCCCGAAATCTTACCTATAGATGCTAATGGTATATATAGAAGAGAGCTTGTTTGATCTTGTTATTTTTAAACACTCCTTAAATATTTGATTCAGCATAGAAAATTCTTGATGCATTTTTTAATCTACTCTTGTATGGGATTATAAGTATTGTAATGCAATTGGAGTATTGGATTATAATTCCATAAGAAGATTCATTAATTAACACTTACTCTTTTGTCTATATTTTTAATCCTCTCTTCTTCTACTCTTTAAAGGATAATAAATATTAAGAAAATATTAAACTAATTTTTAAGTTTTAGTTGTTTGGTCAACAAAAGGTTTATATTTTAATAAGTAGACTCTTTTATAAGTCAAAAATTTTACAGAAGAAAAAAATATGTTAACTCAAAATTCATTACATAATGATAAGAAAATTTTAGCTTCGCTACTTCTATTGATCTTGTTTTTATTACCAATAAATTTATTGATACCAAAAATAGGAGTGAATGAGAAATTTATAAAAAAAGAATCACCCAAGACATCTCAATCACCAAACAACACTTTGAATTTTGGCATTGTTGCTGCGGGCGCAACAGATTGGGATCCAGCAACCAGTGAAGTAGATCTAATGAGTTATATTAAAGACAGTGCACTAGAAAGTTTAGTCTGGCAAGACACTAAGGGAGATATTCATCCACTTCTTGCCGAAAGTTGGACAATACATAAAAGACCCAATGGAACCTCTACTGCGGGACCTAATCAAGGAGGCGTTGCAGCTTTTGAGTTCAAGTTACGAGAAAATGTGACTTTTCACGACGGTTCAGCATTTAACGCTTCTGTTGTAAAATGGAACTATGATAGAGCATTACAAATATCTGGTTATGACGATTTACAATGGAATGCCAACTATTGGATGAATCCCGCTAGTTATAGAACTAGATTTACAACTAATTGGGATTTAACCTGGGCTATAAACGACCCTGAAGTTTCGTTCATAGACACAGCAAACTGGGCCACTATTCCTGACGGAGGCTATATTAATTATACGGCGAAAACAAGTACAGGTGTAAATAATTATTATATCTGGTTTGATAAGACAGGAGGTGGTTCTGCAGATCCTGCACCAACAGGTAGAACACCGATTTACTGTGACATTTCTGCAGCTGCTACTCAGGAAAACGTTTCTAACGCATTGGGTGCAGCCCTCGGAGCAATTACAGAAATAACAGCAACAAATACACTTACAAACGTTACAATCACAAATGTATATGGTGGAGACGTTACAGACATTGCAGACGTTGATTCTGGTCTTACTGTAAGTACAGTCTCAGATGGTGTAATGCGAAACCCTTTCAAAACCGTAAATCCGGAGTATATTCCAAAAATTAATTCAACAGATGTAATTAGTGAATATATTGTTAATGTTACAATGAACACATGGTATACAGACATATCTGCCTTTTCGGGACGACCTTCATGGCAAATTTCACAAGAAGCCTATGGTTCTTGGCACAATAAATCGATAGAAGGTTATGAATCAGTTCCTAATGCTCCTGATGGTACTCCTTTTCCGGGGCACATGATCGGGACAGGACCATATAAGTTTGAATCTGTTGATTTCGTCGTTGAAGCTAAAGCTCACTCGACCAAAAATATGAATTATTGGAATAGAACTGCTTTAGAAGCGCTAGGTGTATTTTCAGTTACAGATCTTTATGTTAGATTTTTTGCAGATCAAACGGCACTAGGAAACGCATTGTTAGCTACTGATATTGATTTAATGCACTCCATGCTCCAAGCCCCAGCTCCAATTGCTGATGTTGAGGCCTCTCCTTATTTAGACTACATCCCTATCATTCCCGATGCGAGCCCTAACGTTATAAGCATACTAAGTGCAGAAGCAATCAACACGCCACTTGCGAGCCTAGGAGGACAAACGATAAGAGAATGGTTTCCAACCAGTGATTTTTGTACGGATACTTTGGGTTTACCCTCTGGAACACCATACCCCGATGGAGTAAATAAAACAGTTCGGAAAGCTCTTTCTTGGGCATACGACTATAATGGTTTTATATCAGCTAATTATCCTGCCACTGGTGGCGGTGGTATCTATTGCTGGAGTCCATTTGGCATGAATAGTCCATTTACCGATGAGAGTGGTGTAACCCATCCAGGACCAGATCCTGACCTAACAACCGCAAGAACAATTCTGCTCAGCGATCCTTATTATGCAGGTCAATGTGCTGCTAGAGGATTAACTTTAGCTAACTCCACTGCTGAATGGAACGCTATCGCTGCTATTGATCCCATAGACTCTTACACGTTTTTAACTTATCCTGGCGCAATGATGACGGGGTTTCTAACAGAAGCATGTGAGGCTCTTGGTTTTGAAGTAGATGTTAAAGAGGATGCTGCTGTAGCTGCTGAACTATGGATTAAGTTTGTTGTAACCGGTAGAGCCTGTATGTATGATATGTTTCCATATATATATCTAATGAATCCTAAGGATCCAGCCCAATGGGGCAACTATTGGTACGCATCCAGCGCTGCTAAGCCCCCTGGCTGGGGATTTAACTACGCTCATTTAATGAATGCCACTGTAGATAATATTTTAACAAATACAGAGTTCTTAGAAGATAAGTTTGATGCATATAATGAGTTAGCGGACATTTTAATAAATAAAGAGGTTCCAGCCATTTATGAAAGTCAAGGAAATATGGGGATTTGCATTAACACGGGATTTAATTATACAGCAGCAGCACTAGAGTTTGGCGGTCCCACACTCCTTAGAATCTCCATAGCTCATATTGGTGGAGAAAGAGCCCTTTTTGTAATATTTGATCTCATTAGTCCACTAAATACGACATACACGGCTTTACAAAATGGAGGATTGCCTTTAGAATATTATAGTGATAAATCGCTAGCGTGGACAGGATACTCCCTCGACGGTGGAGCAAATGTGACGTTCTCAGGAAATACGACAATTCCTATGCCTTCGAACGGACCTCATTCAATCCAGGTATATGGGAATGATTCATTAGGGATCATGTACCAGACCGAAGTTCGATACTTTATTGTAGATTTACCAAAAAGTTTATCTTTGTTCAATCCCGATTCATCCAGCATTTGGGAACCTGGCTCTGCTCAATATATTAACTGGACTTTCATGGGCAGTATTTCGAATATTAAGATTGAACTCTATCTTGATGCGGCCTTTGTAATGGAAATGATCTCAAGTACCCCCAATACGGGTAATTTTTACTTTATCGTCGATCCAACACTTACCGAGTCTTCCAATTATCAAATAAAGATCATAGATATGTCTGACTCATCGGTGTTCGCATATAGTGATTATTTCGAAATAAGCACACCAACTCCCATTCCTGAAATTCCTGGCTACAATATTTTTATTCTAATAGGACTCATAGGTATACTAGGCTTTTATCTTCGCAAAAAGAAATTTCATCATGAGTGAAGCAAATCTTTTCTCTTTCTTTTTTTTTAATTTTAAATATATATCATTAGTTTGATTTGAGAACAACTATTCATTGTTCATAATATATATGTTAATCACGATCTCGGTGTTTAGTTTAGCTTATCTCACAAAAAGAAATAATTTCTAATTATTTTATAACGCTTTAGGGATTTTCATTTGTGTCATTTTTATGTTTCACTTTTTTGGT
>JAHLWJ010000378.1 GCA_019057975.1 Promethearchaeota archaeon
TATAAGGTTAATAATAATGTCTGAGGAACAAAAAGTCAGAAACCGTTGGATTGTTGTCATTGGAGCGATCATGATCCAATTAGCGTTAGGGACAATTTATTCATGGGGAACCCTTACGGTATTTATTAGTCCTTATTTAAGCGAAATTAAGGAGTTAACTGTTTTTATTTTTGGAATTGGGTTATTATCATTTGCTATAACTATGATTTTTGCCGGAAAGCTACAACAAAAGTATGGACCAAGAAATATTGCCATTCTTGGAGGTGTTTTAATGGGTGGTGGTGTTATATTATCAGCATTCATGACAACCTTTATTGGATTGTTAATCACATACGGAATAATTTTTGGAGCGGGAATAGGATTTGGATATGTGTGTCCTATAGCTTCTGCAAGTAAATGGTTTCCAGATAAAAAAGGATTCATAAATGGAATTGCGGTTGCAGGATTTGGAGCAGGATCATTTATTTTTAACTATGTAATAAAAGCATTAGCCAATCCTACCAACCTTGAAACAGATCATCTCGATTTTGTGTCTACTATATCTAATAACATTCCTTTAATGTTTACAGTTATAGGAATTATTTATTTAATCCTTATAATTGGTGGTGCATTTACCCTAAGTAATCCTCCTGAAGGTTGGAAACCGGAAGGTTGGGTTCCACCAGCTCCTTCTGAAAAAAGTGGTATTTCAGGGCTTGAATTTGAACGTAGTCAAACGATAAAATTACCTCAATTCTGGATGCTATGGGCAACTTTTATACTAAGCGCGATTTCTGGATTAATGGTAATTGGGTCGTATGCCGCTTTCGCAAAAACAGTTGATGCAGGTGACAATTTCATTTATGTTATTGGAACAGTTGATTTTGTGTTAATTGGAAGCCTGGCAGCCCTATTTAATGGTTTAGGAAGAATAGTATGGGGAAAGATGGCGGATATCATAACATACAAAAGAGCAATGCTGCTGATGTTTATTACACAGGCAATTCTGTTGTTTATTTACTTTACAACAAATATTAATGAAATTTATTTCTTAATAATGACGTGTGCAATATATTTCTGCTTTGGCGGTAATTTTAGTTTATTTCCTACAGCTACTATTGATCTATTCGGTTCAAAAAATTTAGGACCTAATTATGGAATGGTGTTTACTGCATATGGTATTGCAGGATTTATGGGTGCAACCATGGTAAGCGCTTTTGTTTCTATATTTGGAAGCTATTTAATACTTTTTATAGTAATGGGATTGATGTCGGTTGGAGCTGCTGTTTTAGCTTATTTAACTAAACCACCAAAACGTTAAAGTAAGTTTAATATTTTTTTTTATATTTTTTTCTTTTTTTTAAGGCTTCAGAAGAGTGTTAATAATAAAAAGGAAAATCTACTAGATCTTTCTAATTCCATCTATTTCAGAAAATTCTTCCTTAGTAAAAAATTGTTTCTCGGTTGGGGGATAATATGTAATTTCATTTCCATCCTTATCAAATTTTTTAACAAACTCTCTCCCTTCTTCATCAATATAGACTTTTCCTGAATTAATAAGCATATTATAAAGATCTTTCCTTTTTTTAGGATCAGCTACACAGATAAAGTTACAATTCCCACATCTGGGATTTGTATCTGTAAAAGGGCGGAGTCCTACATTTTCAAGCGCTGCCACTTTTCCAAAAGATCGGGCAATCACTTGATTGAATTTTCTTATATTTTCCGGTGAAGTATTGTCTGCAAAGATTTTATTAAATAAATTTCTGCGAAAATCACGATTACCCCACTTTTCTTCTGAGAATTCTTTTAAACATATATGGCCTGGTGTCCAAGTGCTCCAAGTACCATCTTCTGATAGACCATACCATCCAGCACAACCAATTCCACACTGAGAAAAAGTACCTCTTTTTGCATAGGTTTCTTTAAATCCTCCAATTATAACCGATTGCATATCTTCTTCTTCAGTATCAGAAAAATATCCAGTTGTACATACCTTAGTGCAAATTTTGCATTTATTACAATGATTTTCTTTAGGCATTGGGTCGGGTTCAAGAGGTGCTGTAGTTAATACTCCACCTAAGTAAAGTGAGCCCCCATATTCTTTGGTTACTAAATTACCTGACCATCCAAGATGACCTAATCCTGCGGCTACAGCAGCATATCTCAATGAAAAGTCAGGATATCGTATATCTCCCTTAATGTAATCAGGAATATCTTCCCTTGGCCTATATTTTGCATTTGGAATAACTGGAAACGCCTTATGATCCGAATTTTTTTCGATGAATTCTGAAATTACTAAAGCTGTCCGCCAGGCACCAGCATATCCAATCTGTTGTGCTTTTTTAATACTCATCCTTTCTTTTTTTGAAAAATAATTCTCAAGTGCTTCAATAGGGTTTGGGTATGCCCATATTATACAACTCTGGGCGCCTGATAAACAATAATCCATATTTCCAGAGGGAGGTGCATCTTTTAGTCGGTCTTCGCTGCCAATACCTACTAATTTTGCCCCCTCATTAAGTACAATTTGTTTTATATTATCTTTAAGGTTATTTAGATTCATTTTTCCATGGGTGAATATCAATTTTATATGTTAAATATTTATTATCTTAAGATTTTAAATAAATTTATTGTTTAATTTGAGTAAATATTGTGATTAAATTCTATTTCGATATTTAGGTGAATTAATTTATATGAAACAATAATAGAAATCCGGGATCTGATTATGTTAGATTCTCAATTTCACAAAAATTAGATACATTAAAACAGGCAATAGAACGAATTAAGAGAAAATTAATTTGAAAATTGATTGACTATTCTTATTTTTATAAATTCATATTATTTTATCTCATATGCCAGAAGAGGCAATTAATAACGAGAAAAAGTATAGAATCATAATATATCATGGTCACCTTCACAAAATTCCTATAGATAAAAATACAGAAGATCTTCAGGAGGAAAAAGTTACATGAGGCGATTTTAATTACTATCAACTTGGTGAAAGAATTATTCCAAAAGAAGTTGAAAAGGATTAAATGAAATCTTTCATTTTTTGGGATTACTTAAATTGAAAGAAAACAAATGAGGAATTTTTATGGGTGAAAATGAACAAATCAAATTATTAAAAGAAAGAAGAAGTATAAGAAGTTATGATTCAAAGCCAATTGAAGATGAAATTTTAACTCAAATTCTTGAAACAGCGCGGTGGTGTATGAGTGCTAGAAATAGACAACCGTGGACCTTTTATGTCATAAAAAATAAAGAATTAATTAAAAAAATTGCAAAGGAATGTACTACTGGCCCCTTTGCTTCAGGAGCACCTCTATTGATAGCAATTGTTGGAGATAAAGAATTATCACCAAATTGGTATCTTCATGATACCTGTTTTGTTTCATTACAATTAGCTTTAGCTGCGTGGTCATATGGTATCGGAACATGTTGGATTGGGAGAATAAATAGAGATAATGTAAAAAAACTATTAAACCTTAAAGAAAGCGATGATTTATTAACCGTCCTTCCATTAGGGTATCCAAAGGGAAAGATTCCTAAACCAAACCTTCGAAAATCATTAGAAGAAATCGTAAAATATATAGATTAGTTTCAAATTTCTATATTTTTTTCTAAAAACATATAAAACTAGCTATTTTTCAAAATTTCTTTGAATAATGAATTATTAATATTTCCTCCACTTATTACCGATACTACATTTTTATTCCTCAACTTCTTTTTTTCCTCAAGAATATAAGCAACAACCGTAGCTCCTGCTCCTTCAACGATTTGACCTTCTATTTTCCACAGGAGACTGATTGCTTTCTTAACACTTTCCTCGTCTACCAAAACAATTTCATCTACATATTTTTGTATAATTTCAAAAGTAATAGCATCAGATTCAAGTCCACCTAATAAACCCTCTGCTATAGTATTAAATTCTTCGATATCTACGATTTTACCCGCTTTCCAAGATTCATACATAGTTGAAGCCCCTTTAGTTTGAACACCAATTATTTTAATATTTGGATTTAGCGATTTGGCTGCAAAGGCTATCCCTGAGATCAAACCACCCCCTCCGATGGGAACAATTATTATGTTCACATTTTCAAGTTCCTTATAGATTTCGAGAGCGATTGTTCCCTGACCCGTTATAATGTTAATATCATTATATGGACTGATATACGTTATATTCTCTCGTACAGATAAATTTCTTGCTTTCTTCTCAATTTCATCGAAATTTCCTTCTTGAATAATTGTAACATCGTATTGTTTGATTTTATTTAATTTAACTTCAGAAATATTAATAGGTACTACAATTTTAGCAGGAATCCCTAAATGTTTTGCTGCTAAAGCTATTCCTTGAGCATGGTTTCCCGATGAGGCTGTAATAATTCCACGAGTCTTTTCCTCTGAACTCAACTGTAACATTCGGTTTAAAGCTCCACGAATTTTAAAGGCATTAGTGAGTTGTAAATTCTCCAGCTTCAAATAAACATTATTATGGCATAACTCACTGAGATATGCTGAATGAATAAGAGGCGTTTTTCTAACAAATCCTTTAATCTTATGATATGCATTTTTAATTGATTCTAAAGTTAAATTATTCATTTTTACACTCTCTAATCTCCTTCAATTTTTAAATTTAACATCATCTTGGAATATGGAATATTATTATTACTTTGAACATAAAATCACATTATTTAAGAATGGATTTAATAATAATGATATCACATTGAA
>JAHLWJ010000379.1 GCA_019057975.1 Promethearchaeota archaeon
AATCAATAAGGATGTTCTTTCCATTTAATTTAAAGAGGTAAAGACAAACATATTTCACTGCGAAAGGTACATCTATTTTAATTTGATAGATACCATTAATTTCATTAATTTCAGATTTATAAGTTGGCAATGATGACGTTTTTTATATTCTTACTTTGTTAAGGAAAACTTTGAGAATTTTTGTATTTTCCGATAGGAGTGAGATTTAATTTAATATTAAAAAAAAATAAAAAAAAATTTCGGATTAAAATTTAGTTTTCTTTTGGAATATAACTATACCAATGACAACAAAAACAAGTGTAAAAGCAAAAACAATTATAAGGCCACCCCATATAGCTATTGGAATTGCTTGAGCAGTTCCAGTTGGGCTAATGAATGAACTACTATATAAAGGATCAAGTAATCCGTCTCCTACTACTGTTATTTGAAGAAATATCTGTTTAGCCCAGTAAGGAGGAGTGAAATATACAATAGGGCTCTCAAATGGCCATAAACTACCTGAAAGAAATAAAATTGGCATATAGTAGAATAATGCGACTGTGTTTGCAATTTCAGGAGTTTTTGCAATTCCTGAGATAATAATACCAACTCCAACAGATGAAATACCGAATAAAACAGCAACAAAGAACCCTATTATTAATTCAAAAATACCTTTATATGGAACCTGGAGCACGGCATATCCAAGTATGAACATGATGAGTATCTGAAGAGAAATCATAAGAGTTTCAGACAATAATGCTCCTAAAAATAAATTTTTTCTTCCTGTGGGCATAGTATCTAATCGTTCAAGCATACCAGATGTTTTGTCTACCGCAAATGAGATAGCTGCACTTGTTGTACCTGCTGCTGTTGTATATATAATCATTCCAGGAAATCCATATTGAAATTCCTCACGACCAAGAAAAAAGTAAAACATTAATGTAAACATGACTGCAAACCCCAAACTAAAAACCATGTATTGCCAATGGCGCAGCTTATCTTTAATATTTTTAATCGCTATTTGGATAGCTTTATTTTCTAAAAAGTTCATTTTAATCTCTCAACCTCCTTCCCGTTAGATTTAGAAATACATCTTCAAGAGAATTCTGTCTAAACTTCATATTTTCGACTTCATCAATATTTTCAATAAGCCCTTGTTGTAAGAGTTTCACAAGGTTTTTTAAGCCACCTTGGAAAGAAATTATTAATGTTTTTCTTTCCTTCCGGTGAATTTCACTCGAATTTGCAACATACGGAAGGTTTTGTATATTATTCTTTACTATTTCAAGGTCTTCCTGTTTAAGGAATGATATTTCTAATGCGTTATCACTCCCATACTTCTCTTTTAAATCAGTAGGAGTTCCTTCAGCAATTATCTTCCCTTGGTCTATTATTGCAACTCGATCACTTAAAGAATCAGCCTCAACCATATCATGGGTCATAAGTATAATTGTAATATTTTTATCTTTCAAATCCCGTATATAATTCCACACAAGACGTCTTGCTTGAGGATCAAGACCAGCTGTAGGCTTATCAAGAAATAAAATATCTGGTTCAAATACTAGAGCCATTGAAAGGTTTAACCTCCGTTGCATACCTCCTGAGAAACGTTTAGACCAGTCTTTCCTTCCTGCTATACCAAAATCTTCCAATAATTTTCTGGCTTTCTCCTTTGCTTCTTTACGAGGTATTCCATGCATAGCTGCTACAAACTCAACATTTTCCTCCGCCCTTAAAACTTCGTAAATCGTTATAATCTGTGGACATACACCAATTTTTTTAACGATCTCATTTTTTCCGGTTAAAATACTATGACCATTAACATTAGCATCACCAGAAGTCGGAGTAAGAACTGTCGTGAGCATTTTTACTAAAGTTGTTTTTCCTGCCCCATTAGGACCAAGAATGCTAAATAATTCTCCCTTTTTAATCTTTAAAGATACACCATCTACTGCCTTAACTTCTTTAAAATGTTTCTTAAGATCTTTAATTTCAATTGCTATAGAATCTTTACTTATGCTCATGTTTTTTTATTCACATCAAATTTTTCTTTTTTTCATTTTCATAATAATTACTTATTTGACAAAAACGAATATATTAAAAAAATAGGAGTCCAGATTTTGACCTACTTTTCCTACCATATTATTATCAATTCCTTCTCTCTTTCTCAATAAAATAATTTATCACATTTAGAATATATACTTGTTCTAAATAAACGAAAACGATAATTTCTGAGCATTTTCTCCCTAGTGATAGTATACAATAATATTAAAAATAAGTAGTTCTATTATTCTAATTACATAATTTTGAAATATAATACTTATTAAAAAGATGACAAATAAAATGGAAAGAGACCTAGAAAAGGATTTAGCAAAAATTCTCAAAAAAGAAAAATTACAAGGGAACATGATAAGTTACATGTCCAATGTAGGGAAATTACTACTTTTTGTACTTCCTATAGCACTCGTAGCAATAACAATTCTTACATTATCTGCTTTTGATATTACTTTGATTATAATTTTTTATGTTATTCTAGCCATCTACTTATTCAATTCAATAATGCTCTTCTTAGGTGCTAATTCGACTGAATCATCACTGAAAATGCGTTTAAATTTTGAAAGAAAAAGGGGTAGACCAATAGATAGCCTTGACGGTTTTGATTTATTGGCGAACAATGTAAGGAGAGTTACAAACTTATTGAAAGTTATTTCTTTGATTTGTCTTGTTGCTTTAGTATTATTCCTCGTAATGCTTTTACTTGGAGAAGACGATATGGGAACTAATTTAGGATTCGCAGCAGCGGGGTTTTCCTTAGTAGGTTTTGGCTTAGCATTACTCATCCGGAGTTTAAACCTAAATATACATAATGTCAATGGTCTTCAAGACTTTTATAAACCAACAACCCATCAAATCTTCTTAGACAATTTTTTCGCTGAAATATTGTCTAACCATTTAGATCCAGTGACATTTCTTAAATGGGATGAATATTTAGCAGGAATTAATCAAATCTTGACTCCATCCTTTATACAGAAAGTGAAAGAGCAAGAAGCAGAAGAATTACCAATCACATTTGCTATTGAAAGAATGCTATTTCTTTATTACTTGAGATTTCAAGATGTATTAACAGAGGAACAGTTTACACAAGAATTAAAAGAAGTAATTGATGTGGATTCGGATATATTTGATATTAAAAAAGGCTTAATGATTGAAAATCGTTGGTACTTTGGTACGGCAGATATTACAAAACTTTTTGAATATATAAAAACCTTTAATCCCGGATTTTTCAACATTATTGATAGATTACAATTAGAACTAGCAGACAATATTGAACGTGTGTCAAAAGATCCAATTTATATGGATTCTACTGCTCAAGAAGTTGTTTATCTAGACAGTGAACTTAATATTTTTTGCTTCTTGTATAACAACTCTCCAGAGGCTAAAAAATATATTTTAAAAGTAAACGCCCCTGGATTTGAACCCAAAAAATTGAAACTTAATATCGAAGTAGAAGGAAGGGGCACATTTGTGATACCAAATACACCTATCCCGCTAATATCCTCTGAAAGTAGGGATATTGCTGGTGTATTGTCAACAATGTTAGAAAACGGAGATACTACATGGTTAACTTTAGAACCTCGAGAAACTGGAGAACAAACAGTCCAAATTTTCTTACTCTCCGAAGATGGAACAATCATCGAGGGAAAAACTCGTGTAGTCAAAGTAACGAAAAATATAAAAGATTATCTTAAGAAAATAAGCTCAATAGGTTCATTACTAGGCGGATTAGCAGTCCCGTTAGCAAGAATACTGCCATCAATGTTATAAATAATAGTATTTCTATTTTTTTTTTTTCTTTAATGAAGATTCACTGAACATTTTTGGATATTCTTTAAATCTTTAAGAGATTTGACAAATTTAAGACTGAGAAACATAAGTTTAAATATTATTAGTTGACTATTTATGTGTTCTAATTACTAAATTGGAATGGTTTAATACAGTTTTTATTTCATAGTTAAAAAAAACGGGACTGGTTAAGGTTATTCTAAATATGACTGGGCAAAAACTTACTGAACAAGACTTAAAAGAACAAAGTGAAGAGTTATCTTGGATAAACACTATTATCATGCTAGGGAATGAAACGACGAGTTTACAAATGTTCATTGAAAAAACTTTTCAATATATCTTTCCGTTGTTGAATTTTTCGGGAGGAGGAATATATTTATACGATTCAAACACTCAGATTAACACTTTAACCTATTACAAGAATGTCCATCCTGAGTTTATTGAATTGGCGTTCGAAAAAAAAATGACAGAGGATCAATCTTCCAAATTCCAAAAAAAGAAATTACATATTTGTAAGGATGCTTCTATTGAATATGGTGCTGAGAACGCAAAAAAATGGGATCTTTCCAGTTATATAGGTATTCCAATAATTGCTCGAGATGAATATAAAGGAAATTTAAATTTATTTACATCCCAACCCCGTACATTTCAAATTAGAGAACTTGATTTTTTTAAGTCAATTGGAAGACAAATAGGAATAATCATTAAGAAATTTGAATCTGAAAAATTACTCAAAGAATCTGAAGAAAAATATCGAAAAGCATATTATCAAGCTAATCTCTACAGAGATATCTTCGCTCACGATATTAATAATATTCTTCAAAATATAAGTTCCTCTGCTGAGCTTAGTTCACTTTACCTAAATAACCCTG
>JAHLWJ010000380.1 GCA_019057975.1 Promethearchaeota archaeon
TTACTTTCTTATATTAATTTTATTTAACTTACCAGTTAAAGATACACAAACAGGACTAAAGATTTTTAGGTTTGAGCCACTCAAAGAAGCATTTGAAAAAATATTGGTAAAAAGATTTGCATTTGATTTAGAACTTTTACTAATAATTAATAAACTTGGATATAGGATTGTCGATGCTCCCGTAAAATTAGTGTTTAAACCAAAGAAATTTAGAAGTGTAGGTTTAAAGGCAATATATGATGTTTTATGGAATACAGCTGCAATTTTTTATAGATTATACATTTTAAAGTATTATAAATTATGAAAATATTAATACTTAGTTGGAGAGATATAAAGAATCCCAGGGCAGGTGGGGCTGAATTTATTACTCATCAGTGTGCAAAATATTGGGTTAAAAGAGGTAACAAAGTTACTCTATTCACAACCTCTTTTCCTAATTGTAAAAGAAATGAAACCATAGATGGAGTAGAGATAATAAGAAAGGGATTGGAAATAAATGTTGCGTGGTGGGCATTTAGATATTATAGAAGGTATTTTAGAAATAAATTTGATATTATTGTTGATGAGATAAATACAGTACCATTTTTCACTCCACTTTATGTAAGTGAAAAGAAGGTAGTTTTCATTCACCAGTTGGCTAAAGAAATATGGTGGTATGAAGCAAATTTCCCTGTTAATTTAGTGGGTTATCTGTCTGAATCAACATTTCTAAAACTCTATAGAAAAACCCCCACTATTACTGTTTCCAATTCAACAAAGAATTGTCTATTAAATTTAGGATTTAAGGATGAAAATATATACATAATTCCTGAATGCATAAAACATGATTTTCAGGAAAGTTTAATTAATATTACAAAAGAGAAAAATCCCACCATTATATATGTAGGAAGGATAAAAAAATCAAAGAGAGTTGATCACTGTATTAAAGCTTTTATAAATGTAAAAAAAGAATTACCATCAACAAGACTTTGGATTGTTGGAGATGGAGAGGATAAACATATTAAATATCTGAAAGACAATGTTTTAGTAAATAACTTAGAAAACGAAGTAATCTTTTTTGGACGATTAAATGACTATGAGAAATTTGAGCTGATGAGGAAAGCACATCTAATTATTGTTGCATCAGTTCGTGAGGGTTGGGGACTAATAGTGACTGAAGCTAATTCAGTTGGCACACCGGCAGTAGTTTATGATGTACCTGGTTTGAGAGATTCTGTAAAAGATAAAGTCACAGGTTTAATCTGTGAAAAAAATAGTATAAAGAATTTAGCAAGTAATATAATAAGGTTATTAAAAGATGATACATATAGAGAAGAATTATCAAAAAATGCTTTAGATTGGAGCAAAAATTTCATTTGTGAAAAGACAGGTAAAGTAAGTTTAGAAATTTTAAAAAGTATAGTATTAAAATAGATGAAAAAAGATAACTATAATTCTTTGGTATCAGTTATTGTTACTACAAAAAATTCCCAAAGATTTATTGGTTCATGTCTTAAAACAATAAAAGATCAGTCATATCCAAATATTGAAATTATTGTTGTTGATAATTTTTCAAATGATAAGACAAAAGAGATTGCTCTCAGATATACAAATAAATTCTTTGAAAAAGGTCCTGAAAGAAGTGCACAAAGGAATTTTGGTGCAATAAAATCAAAAGGTAAATACTTATTAATTTTAGATGCTGATATGGAATTATCTGAGGATATAATTAAGGAGTGTGTAGAAAGAATAGAGAGTGATAAGAATATTAAGGCAATAATAATTCCTGAAATATCTTTTGGTGAAAGTTTTTGGGCAAAATGTAAGGCTTTAGAAAGAAGTTGTTATATAGGTGATGAAACAATTGAAGCAGCAAGATTTTTTAACAGGGATACATTCTTTGAATTTGAAGGATATGATGAACAAATTACTGGTCCAGAAGATTGGGATTTACCACAAAGAATTAAAAAGAAATATAAAATTTCAAGAGTAAAATCGCAAATAAGACATAATGAAGCTGATCTATCTTTAATTAAATCTTTAAGGAAGAAATATTATTATTCTCAAAAATTTTTTAAGTATGCAAAAAAACATCCAGAAATAGCAAAGGAGCAGATTAATATTATATTCCGCCCCGCTTTTTTTAGAAATTGGAAAAAACTTATTGAAGATCCAATTCATACTTCAGGTTTTTTATTTATGAAATTATGTGAAGCTATTGCTGGAGTTATTGGAATTATTGTAGGTGGAATTAAGAGAGATTAATTTTAATCGATTTTTAAAGTAATTATATAGTTATATAAGGAGGAGGGCTCTCTACCCATTCTTAATGATGGGATCTTGGAGCCTTGATTTCAAGATGATCAGAATAGGTGTATTAATTGATCAGTTATCATTAGGTGGTGTTACAAAGGTAGCAATTGAGGAGGTAAGATATTTAAAGGAAATTGGTTATGATGTAGATTTGTTAGTATTAATGCGAACTAAACAGAAAGAAGGTACATATTTATATAAGGATTTAATTGATAATGAAATAACAATTAAATTTTTATCTGATGAATTTCCAATAATTTTTAAAAAATCTTTTAAATTCCCATTTTTTTCTTATTTCTCATCATTTCATATAACTTCACCTTTTGTAATCAATAAAGCAATGAAAAAGAATGATTATGATTTGATATTATCACATGGAACATATACAAGTCTTTCTGCAATAGGACTGCTTAAGAAGGTAAGAATACCCTTTATAGCATATATTTGGGATCCTGTATCTTATATATTAAAAAAAGTCTATTCAAGAACAATATTAAGGATTCTTTCTCCTATTTTTAAACCAATCGCCCATTTTATAGATAATATTATTGTTAAGAACTCTATTGCTGTAGTTACAGGCTCAAAAGTTCATTATGAAATTTTAAGCAGTTTTGATAAGAGTAAAATTTTTATAGTTTACCCTGGTTGTAAAGAAGTTAAAAAATTTAATGATAGGCGAGAAAAATTTATTATATCTGCTACAAGATGGGACTCGGGAAAAAAACCTGAATTTTTACTTGATGTTATGAAAAAATTAAAAAATGAATATAGTCTTATTTTTGTAGGAGGCTGGTTAAGAGATAGTGAAAGAGTAAAATTTGAAAAAGAAATTATTTCTGAAAATCTAGCTGACAAAGTAGAAGTTATAGGGTATGTTGATATAAATAAACTTGAAAAATTTTTTTCAAGAGCAAAAGTTTTTGTCCATCCAAATTTTGAAGCATTTGGAATGACAGGTCTTGAAGCTGCTTCTTTTGGTTGTCCAATAATATTTCCTAAAGGATCTGGAGTAAATGATTTGTTTGAACATGGGGAGCAAGGTTTTTTTCCAGAGGAAGGAAATATTGATGAGTTCGTGAAATATCTAAATATTATCATTTCTGATAACAATCTTGCTTTAGAAATGGGAAAATCTGCTTTTAAGAAAGCAAAAAAATATACATTTCTTGAACATGCAAAAAGATTGAGTAAAATTATTAAACAATTATTTAATAAGTAATCATTTAACCAGGAGAAACTTAAATGAACTTTGAAATAAAGGAACCAGTAGTTTCTTTAATTCTAGTGAATTACAATGGTAGTTTGTTTATTGAGAAATGCCTGGAATCTATAAAAAATCAAACTTTTAATAACATTGAGCTTATTATTGTTGACAATGCATCATCAGATGATTCATTATCTAAAATAGACCAAATAACAGAAGATTATATTCTTATTAGAAATAAGAAAAACTTAGGTACTTCAAAAGCCTACAATATTGGGGCAGAAAAGGCAAAAGGTAAATACCTCTTCTTTCTAAATATTGATATAAAACTGGATAAAAATTGTGTTTCTGAGTTAGTTAATAAATGTGAAGGAGATAAGAAAATTGGAGTTGGTGTCTGTAAAGAACTATCTTATGAAGGAGATGAATTTCACCATTGTGGTATTGGTATGGATGTTTTTGGTTATACGTATCCTGGAAAATTAGGAAAAATATTTTTTACTCCAAGTTCTGCTTTTTTCACCAGGAAAGATCTCTTTTTCTATATAAACGGATTTGATGATAGCTACTTTATGTATAAGGACGACTTAGACTATTGTTGGAGAACTCATTTAGTAAGTTATAAAGTAAAACAAGTACCATCAGCAATTATATATCATAAAGCTGGTGGAGTTAGTCGGGGGAGGAAAAAGAAAATTTTATCACCAAGGAAACAAAAAGGTCAGAAATTCATATTAAGTTTAAAAAGAAGATATCTTGGAGAAAGAAATAATCTTATTACCTTAATAAAAAATTATAAATTAATTTCACTTCTTTGGGTTTTACCCATTTATTTTGTAATAAACATATTTGAGGTAATATTCTTTTTATTTTTGGGTAAATTTGAAGTTATCTATCATGCATATATAAAAGCATATCTCTATATTTTTAAAAATTTAAGAGATATCTTATTAAAAAGAAGAGACATTCAGAAAAAGAGGAATATACAAGATAGAGAAGTTCTAAGGAAAATGGAGAAAAAGATAGGGAAATTACATGCACTATTTGAAACTGGTATCCCAAAAATAGAATAGTAATTATTTTTATTAAATTTGATGAATATTAAAGAGAGTAAAAAAAATTGGATTAAAAAATATAAAAGTGAAATTATAATCTTCACTTTTTTTATACTAATAAGCATTATCTGGACATATCCTCT
>JAHLWJ010000381.1 GCA_019057975.1 Promethearchaeota archaeon
TCTCCACCCTTTAAAGCAGATACATAATGAACATTTTCTTTAATGATTTTTTGAGCGTTTACAGGACAGCAGGAGAATCCAACTTTCTTTATAATTTCAAGATCTTGTATGTCATCCCCTAAAAAACATATATTTTTATCCGCTATCGAATATTTTTTTTTTAGATTGTTGTAGGGGGTCATTTTATCCTTTATATTTGTATAAATATCAGGGATTTTTAATTTTTTCATCCTTTTTCTAACTATTTCAGAATCCTCTGAAGTAATAACTGCAGTTACGAATCCCTTATTCATCAACAATTCAATTCCTTTGCCATCAATTCTTGAAAATTTTAATGTTTCTTTTCCATTTTCATCAAGATACACAGACCCATCTGTAAAAACACCATCAACATCAAAAATTATTAGTCTTAACGATTTAACAATTTTTCTTAAGTCTAAGGGTGATCTCCTATGTCGAGTTTTTATTAAATACTCAATTAATTCAAAATCAAATTTATCATCAATTTCAAAAGACATCCATCTTGGCATTTCGTAAGTTAAAATTTTTCCCCCTAGTCGGTTTTTCTCTTTTAAAAGGATTTCTTTTTTTGTAATGTAAATTGAACCATTCTCAATATATTCCCATTCTTTTTCCTGTCTTCGAGGTCGATGTCTAAAATCATAGTTAATTGAATTGCCCTCTTTATCCCATAAAAAAGAATCATTTTGACAAACACTCAGAAGAGAATCCCCTTCTTCGTTAATTATTAATTCTATAGATTCATCAATCTGTTCTGGGAATCTTATAGGAGATGTAGGTTGAAGTAATATTATATAATCAAAATCGTAATTCAAAATTTCAGCGGCATGAAGTAATACTGATTCTGTAGAGGAAGTATCTCTTGCTAAATCGGGGGGTCTATCAATAACTTTAGCTCCAAGATTTATGGAAATTTCTTTTATTTCACTATCTTCAGTTGATACATATGTATATTCAATTAATTCTGATTTAAGGGATTGTTCTATAGAGTAAGCAACTAGAGGTTTATTATTGAGTAATTTTATGTTCTTTCTTAATATTCCTTTACTACCTCCTCTTGCAGGGATAATTGAAATAATTTTCATTGAAATTCACATTTTTGTAAATTTAATATATTAGAAAAAATACATTTTTTTAATTTTATGGATATCTTTACCTTATTATTAATATTATTACTATCTCCTAAACGCTTAGGATAGATAATGTTAGATAATTTTTAAAAACGACTCTTCAAGAGATTCTTTTTGCTCATTAATGCCTGTAATATCATACTTTACAAGAATTGATAGCAAGTCTTTATAATTATCTCGTCCTTTGAGTTCTAACAAAAATCCATTTTTACTATCGATAATCTCATTAATAAAATCTTGGTTCTTTAGTTCGGATTTTAATTTTCTTTTTTCAAAATGAATATCTAAATTAATCTTTACTTCAGTTTGCTTCAACTGTTGAATATCTTCTTTTGTTCCAATTTTTAGAATTTTACCATTATTAATAAAAGCGACACGATTACATAATTTTTCCACAACACCCATATCATGGCTGGTTAAGAAAATTGTTTTTTTAACATCTCTCAATATTTCAATAATAAAATTTTTTGATTTTACATCTAGTCCTAATGTTGGTTCATCTAGAAACATTATATCACGATCCAACAGGAGAGTTCTAAGTAAAGCTAGTTTCATTTTCATTCCACTGGAAAATTTTTCAACATATTGATTAAGCCATTTTTCAAGTCCAAATGCTTTAGCCATGTCTCTAATTTTTTGATCGTAATTTGATACATTATAAATCTTACAGAAGAATTTTAAATTATCATAGGCAGTTATTCGATAGTATAGCATATCACTCTCTAACATCAATGATACTTTCGATTTTGCTTTTTTTGGTTTTTTAAGTATATTATACCCATCAATTAGGGCATATCCACTTGTTGGTTGAAGTAATGTTGTTAAAATTTGAATCATTGTCGTTTTTCCAGCACCATTAGGACCTAAAAACCCAAAAATATCACCTTTATTAATGGAAATGTTCACATCGTCTAAAGCCCTAATCTCTTTCTTTCGACCTTTTAGCTGATATATTTTTGATAAATCAAAAGTTTCTATTATTTTATCCGTCATTATTTTAATATCCAACAATCCCATACTTTTTATAAATCAAATTAAAAATAACTACTCCTAAGCATGGCAAAATAATAGAAAATGCGATTAAAATAATAAAATTTTGACTTAAAAGAGTTATTGTAAGGAGTACATCATTATAAATCCATGCCAATCTCAAAAGATCGAAAATATAATATAAAGGATTGAGATTAATAATTTGCTGAATAAATTCTGGAAAGATATCAAAAGGATAAGTTACACAACTTACCCAGAAAATAAGACTTACAATAAAGCTTAATGCTTTCCAAACATTTTCATTGGAAATTGCAAATATTCCTATTAAAAGACCAATTCCGGAAAAAATTAAAGTAATTAAAAAGAAAATTATGATGATAAATATTACAGTTAGAAAAGAAATTGGATAATAGATATAACAAAGAATAGAAAATATTATAAAAGGGATTGAGATTAAAATTAATTGAGAGAACAAAATTCCTAATAAAAGATTGAATCGATTAAAAGGAGCAATTATGATTATTGGAAGTGTTTTCCAAAACTTTTCAATCCGTAATTGTGTAGGAAATTCTTGTATAACCCTTTTCAAGAGTAAGACTTGATATGCCATAAATTGAAATACAAAATAATTATTTTCATTCCATATACTGAAATCAAATCTTTCACTAAATTGAAAAAATTGTTCTAAAATAATTAAAGGCATTAAAATTGATAAGATTGGAGTTATAAAAGATATAATAACTTGATATTTAAATCTCAGATTAAGCTTAACATTTTTTTCTGTTAAAGCAAAAATTTGAATAAGGTTCTTCTTGATGGTTTTAGAACTAATCATTTTGAGTTTTAATTATTTTTTTTAAATAAATTCATATTAACTTTTTATTAAATACAATAAAGCCATCGTAAATAGAGATTTTTAGTATTTACCAAATTATTTTAACTAAATAATTCAAAATATTTCAATTTTCATATTAATCGAATTTTACTGGTTTTAAAAATTAGACTTATTTCAATTCAAATAGATTATCAACTAATTTTATTTAGTTTGTTCGAAATTTTTTTTTATATATATAATTAATTTGGAAAAAACCAAATTCCCATTAATTGTCAATTAAATGATAGAAAATGTATTAAGACTTGATAAATTTAATAATTAATATATGGTAACTTGGAGATTTTAATCTTGTCAGATGATATAAATCATAAATTGAATATTTTGCATTTACTTAGTAGCTCATTACCTAGAGTGTCTGGTTATGCTATACGCAGTCATAATATTCTAAGATCCCAGAAAAGTTATGTTAACCCATATGGAATAACAGCTCCAAGATCTTTTCACAATAATAAAATTGACATCATAGATGGGATTAAATATTATCGTTATCCTTATAATCCCGGAATAAGGCTTTTAGTTGAACCTAAAATCTCTAAAAAATTAAGAATTGAAAAGGCATACGACTACTATTATCGTACATTGTTTAAGTGTCCGTTAAAGTTTCTTAGAAAAGTCGTTGATCATCTGGATACTGATATTATTCATGGGCATTCTACAGAAAAATTCGCAAAATTCGGAGAAATTATAGCAAAGGAAAAAAAAATTCCCTTTATCTATGAAGTTAGGGGATTTTTAGAAGACACGCATGTGGGGCTTGGTACGATTAAATTTGGTTCTCGTGAATATCAGAAAAGAAAATTAAAAGAGACATTATTAATGAAAAAAGCTGATATGATTATCACTTTGGGGGAGGCAATGCGAAACGATATAGCTAAAAGAGGTATTTCTAAAAGAAAAATAATTGTAGTACCTAATGGCGTTAATACTGAAATTTTAAAGCCTAAATTGCCCAATATGCTTTTAAAAAAAGAATTAGGAATCGTAAAAAAAAGGGTTATTGGGTATGTTGGCTCTGTGCGCAGAATTGAAGGTATTGAGTACTTATTAAGAGCGATTAGCATACTAAAAAAACGCAAGGAAGATGTGTTTTTACTAATTGTGGGTTCTTACGATCCAATATATTTTAGTGAATTAAATCTCATTATTAAAAAATTAGGAATTACTAATAATGTAAAATTTACAGGTATAGTTCCAAATTCGGTAATTAGCGATTATTATTCAATCATCGACATAATTGTAATACCGCGAAAAAACCTTAGAGTCAACCGTTTAGTAACTCCATTAAAACCGCTTGAAGCAATGGCATTGGAGCGAATAGTACTAACGAGCGATCTGCCAGCTCTTCGAGAGATGGTAAAACCTAATATTTCGGGGGATATGTTTGAAGCTGAAAATACTCTTGATTTAGCTGATAAACTATTTAAATATTTGAATGATCCACTTGCTCGGAATCGTTTAGGAAAACTAGCAAGAGAATATGTATTAAATAATTACGATTGGAATCATCTTGTTGAGAAGTATGTGTTGTTATATAATAATCTACTTGGAAAGAATTTCTAAAAAATCTAATAATATAATGGAAATCAGAGTATATTATATTTAATAAAATTAAAAATTCTTAAAAAATAATTAATAATCGTGTTTTTCAAAAAA
>JAHLWJ010000382.1 GCA_019057975.1 Promethearchaeota archaeon
TCTAAAAGCTGGAGATAAGATTATTTTAACTGGAAGTATTGGAGATCATGGAACCTCATTGATGGCTTCTCGTGAGGGGCTGAATATCTCCACGGATTTAAAATCAGACATCTCTTTATTACTTGAAATTTATAATGCGATTAAGTTGGAAATTAATAATAACTTAATTCATGCAATGAAGGATCCTACTCGTGGTGGCATTGCTGCTGCTTTAAATGATTGGGCAGAAAAATCCAATGTGAGTATCTGGATTGACGAAGAAAAAATTCCAATTAAGAAGCAAGTTGTCGCAATATGTGATATGCTAGGTTTAGATCCTTATAATATAGCATGCGAAGGAAGGGCTCTTTTAGCTGTTACTCCAGAGTACTCTAAAATTATCTTAGAAAAAATAAGATCGACTGAAATTGGGAAAGGCGCTGGGATAATTGGTGAGGTAAAAATTGATAATCCTAAAAGAGTTTTTTTGGAAACAATTGTGGGGGGTACCAGATTTGTAGATAAACCTTTAGGAGAACCAATCCCTAGGATTTGTTAATCATTATTTTTATCCTTATCCTTTTTCCTCATAATTTGCTCAATACTATTTTTAAGAGCACTCATTCATAAATCACAATTGCTTCTTTCAATACTTGATCTTTAATATATGGGCTTATTCCATTACGAGATAATAGATCAATTTTCATATTCAAAGCTTCAGATAATTCAATTTCTATACCGACATGATCTAATAAACTAGTTCCTTCAGGAAACTCTACAATTAGGTCTAAATCACTTTTTGGTGTTGCTTCATTGCGAGCATAAGATCCAAATACTGATATTCTTTTAATACCATGTTTTACAAGAATTGAAATTATCTTTATTCTAATCTCTTCATTTAATTGTATCTCTGTATTCATTTTGTATCACCACTAATTTATTTTGATAATGTTTTAATTATAGAGAAAAAATATCTTAAATAACTTCTACTATAAATAAAGATAATTTACATTATTATAATTTGCTGAGCTTTCAAAAAATTTTGTTTAGATAATATAATGAATATTCCCGAATTAAATATCCTTAAAAGTAAGGCTTTTACAAATAAGATTATAAAATCAATCAATAAATTAGTAAAAGATATCAATAGACAACTTAAATTTATGCACGTTTGTGGAACCCATGAGCATACAATTTCTAAATACGGATTAAGAACTCTTTTACCTAAAGAAATTGAAATTTTATCAGGTCCAGGATGTCCAGTTTGCATTTGCCCTGCTGCTGATATTGATAAAGCTGTTGAACTTGGAAAAAGAGAGGATACTATAATAATCACCTTTGGAGATATGATACGAGTTCCTGCGACAGATATATCTTTAGCTGAACTTAAAGCAAAAGGCGCTGATGTAAGAATAGTATATGGACCCAATGATGCAGTAAAAATCGCTAAAGAGAATCCAGACAAAGAAGTAATATTTTTTGCCATTGGGTTTGAAACTACAGTTCCTTTAATTGGATATGAATTACAATCTGGTCCTCCCTCAAATTTCTCAATAATTTGCGCGCATAAATTAATACCCGCCGCTTTAGAACTTCTGATCAGCCAATCTCAATTAAGAATAGATGGTTTTATATCACCAGGGCATGTTTCAACTATAATTGGCTTAAGACCATATGAAATTTTTTCCCAGGGATATAGAATTCCTAATGTTATTTCAGGATTTGAGCCAAATGATGTTTTACTTTCAATTCTGATGCTTTTAAAGCAAGTGAGAGATAAAAAATATGATACAATAAATGAATATTCAAGAGTGGTAAAGTCTGAGGGAAATTTGATTGCCCAAAAAATTATAGAAGAAGTTTTTCAGTCTGTTTCATCACCGTGGAGGGGAATTGGAAGGGTAAATGATGGTGGATTAGTCATCAAAGAAAAATATGAAGAATTTGATGCTGATAAGAAGTTTGATATAGAAATTGAAAAATCTCAAGATATCCCTCCTGGCTGTTCTTGCCACTTAATAATGGTTGGAAAACTTTACCCTTATGAATGTGAATTATTTAGAAAAGAATGTACTCCACTTAACCCCATTGGACCTTGTATGGTTTCCCAAGAGGGAACTTGTAGCATTTATTATAAATATCATAGTGAAGATAACTCTTAATGAAAGATTATAAAACTGCCGAAATTAATATAACTGGAATTGTTCAAGGAGTAGGGTTCAGGCCTTTTCTATATAATTTAGCTCGTTCCTTAAACATAAATGGTTATATATTAAACAGAGGGAATGCCGGAGTTAGGTTGGTTCTACAAGGACCCTCTCAAATTTTAAAACAATTTTTAGAAGAAATCGAGTTAAAGAAACCTAAAATTTCATATATAGAAAATATTGAAGTAAATTATTTAGAGAATTCACAAGAATTTAAGACTTTAGAAATTCAAAAAAGTGAACAAGGTCGTGGAGTTAGTTTAACACTTCCACCAGATATTGCAATCTGTAATGACTGTTTAAGAGATATGCGTAGTCCTAAAAAAGAAAAGTACTACAATTATCCATTCATTGCCTGTGCCATTTGTGGTCCAAGGTTTACTACTGTAACTAAATTACCTTACGATAGAGAACACAGCACAATGATTGAATTTCCATTTTGTACACAAGCAGAACCAGAATCTTGCGTTCAAGAATATTCAGATTTCAATAATAGGAGGTTTCATGCTCAAACTTTTGCGTGTTCTGTGTGTGGACCACATTATGAGCTATATAACAAACAGAAAGAAATTCTTAAAGATGATTCAATAGAAAGTATTTTGCAGGAAACAGCTAAAAGAATAAATGAAGGTTATATCGTTGCAGTTAAAGGTATAGGAGGAGTTCATTTAGTTTGTTTAGCTGATAATGATGATATTGTCCTTAAATTACGTAAAAGGAAGGGTGAAAGAAAGTATAAGCCTTTTGCATTAATGGTTCCCAATCTACAAATTGTTGAAAACATTCTGAAAATCTCAAAAAAAGAAACAGAACTTTTGAATTCATTCCGTAGACCAATTGTTCTTTTAGAAAGGGCAAATTCAAACGATAATCCTTTAATTAGTAAACAAGTTGCTCCAGGTTTGCAAAATATTGGAGTAATGCTCCCCTATTCAGGTATTCATCATCTCTTATTCGATTATATTGGAGAAAAACCATTAATTTATACCAGTGGGAATAAATCTTATATTCCTATGGCAATAGATAACATAAAAATATTTGAACAACTTCAAGATTTAGCAGATGTTTTTCTTCTTCATAATAGACCCATTTATCAAAGAGCTGATGATAGTGTTTTAAGAGTCCATGACGATAAAGTAAAATTAATTAGACGTTCTAGAGGTTATGTACCTGAATACATGCCTTTGCCATTCGAGGTGGATGTCCCTGGAGCAATTGCTACAGGACCTTTATTAGCCACAACAGGTGCTATTTTAAGAAGGAATAGAATTTTTCCTACACAACATATAGGTAATGTTTCTCATTTGGAAACATATGATTTTCTTAAGAATGCTCTTTTTCACATGAAAACTCTTCTACAAATAAATGATTCTGAAATTAAATTTATCGCATGTGATGCCCATCCAGAATTTATTACAACCAAGTTAGCTAGAGAATTCAGTATTCAATTCAAATGTGATCTTTATAGAATACAACACCATTATGCTCACATTTTAGCGTTGATGGCTGAAAATAATGTAAAAAAGAACGAAAGTATAATAGGAATATCTACTGATGGAGTTGGATACGGGGAAGATGGAAATATATGGGGTGGTGAAATACTACTATCTTCTTATCATGATTATAAACGTTTAGGTCACCTAGAATATCAACCAATGATTGGAGGAGATCGATGCACGAAATATCCTGCTCGTATGACAGCCTCAATTATACTAAATTCACTAGGAGTAGAGAAATCAACCAAAATCTTTAAGAAGATAAAATTAGAAAATGATCTTGAATATCGAAATACTGAATTAAAAACCTTAATTTCTCAATTTGAGCAAGCAAAAGGTCAATTTCCTTCACATAATATCCCCTTGACAAGTTCTACAGGTAGAATTTTTGATATAGTATCTTATCTTTTAGGGGCATCAAAAGTTAAGACTTATAGAGGAGAGCCTGCTTTGAGGTTAGAAGGCATGGCTATGAAAGGAATCCCTGAGAATATTGAGTTAAAAATAGGATTTGCCAAGAAAGAAGGCATGTATATAATTAAAACATCAGATTTAATAATCGACCTAATTTCTTTATTAGAAGAGCGTAAATTTAAAAATGAGGATATTGCGGCTAAATTTCAAATTGAGTTTGGAAAAATATTTGCTGAAATAGCCATAAAACTTGCTGGTGAGAATAATATAAATAAAGTAGGATTAACGGGAGGCGTCGCATATAATTATTCTTTTTCCAAAGCCATAAAGAAGAAAGTTCTTCACTCAGGTCTGATTTTTTTAGAACATAATATTGTCCCTCCCGGGGATGCTGGAATAAGCACAGGGCAATTAATTGGTGGCTTATTTAAATACTATACTCAGGGTTAAAATTATATTTAAATGGTAGGTAATCTTACTTCTTTTAATTCTATAATATAAGTGAATTAGAAATGATCGTAAATGATGAGCATAGTGAAGATTTAATAAAGATTGCTAAAAAATTAATAAGAAAACCACATTCGATTCCAA
>JAHLWJ010000065.1 GCA_019057975.1 Promethearchaeota archaeon
TTGTTCAAAATCAGTTGTGAAACTTATTACTGAATCTCTTAATAATTTTGAAGATTTTGACGCGACTAATCCAACTGTTATTCTTTCAGATTCTTTTAATATTAAGATTCCTTCCTCTAAGTTAATATCTAATAATCCACCAATATGCATTACCTCTTCACTCATGAGTTGCACTGCATTTAAGAATCCTGTGAAGATTGTTTCACTTATATTTGATTCAGACCAATCATGGTCAAACAAAGGACGACCTTCCTTATCTTTTACTACGATTCTATAGACTGTAAAAGGAAATATATATAACAGCTTAGGTTCTCTTATTATAGCTATCGTAAAAATTAAAAGGCCTACTATCATTGCAAAATTAGAAAATAAAATAAAAACTGTTGCTAAAATATACAACAGATAAAACAACATACCTAATACTGATGCTATCATTACACCTAAAAATAGTAGAGAAGCATCCTTTTTTATTAAAAATGGGGCATTAAAAAAAGTTCTTGTTCCCCAGTATAACAAATATAATGCAGATATAGCGGAGAATAGCATCCCCATTACATTAAACAAGCCTCTCCAATCAATTCTAAGATATCCAATATCTTTTGAGATTCCAACAGCGCCTGGTTGTAGTCCTAAATAAACTAACAAAATTCCTAAACTACAAACTAATATAAGCCCGATTGAGTAAAAGTTTTCCTTAATTGTATAATTAATACCTATAATTACGAACAAAGCAAGGGGAAAAAGAATCATACCACTAATTCGAGAAAACAGTTCATTTACAAAGAGAATTGCCACACCATCAAAAAACATAAATAAGCCAATAAATAAGAAGGATAATCGTAAATAAAATAAAGATGTGATTTTCTTAGTTTTAGGGAATGTGTAACTAATTATCGTAGTAATTAAGAGTACAGATGAAAAAATAAAATCTAAAATTACCTCAATATTCCAATTCAATACCATTCTTAAACCTCTTCCTCTTTACTAGATAAATTCTTTTCAATATATAATTTTGATGATTCTAATATATCACTTATTAATTCCTTGGTATTTGGGTTAATGCATATCTCTTTATCTGAACTAGCGCTTACAATAATAATATCTTGATCTATTAAATTATTAATGCGATAATAGACATCTTCTCTTTTTTCCTCGATTTCTTTATAGATCTCAGACCTTATCATAGTATTTTCCTTAAAAAGCAAGTGTATTATTTTATAATTGATTCGATCTCTTAGAAGAAAAAGGATTAACCCTACTTTTTCATCTATATCGAATGGAAGAAAAACAGTATAATTTCCAACTTTTATTTTTTTAATATAATTAAATTTAAGAAGCATTTCTAAATGCCATATTAATTGCCCTGAACTTCCCTTTACTTCAGGTAAAGCTTTTTTTCTTAAAATGGAAAAATGTACCCCTGGATGTATTTTGATATAATTGTAAATTCCTTTTCTAATATAATTTGAAAGTACTGTTTCTTTAGAAAATTTTGAACCTTCAATTAATATCTTTTTGTTTATTAAAAACTGGATTATGGATAAAAGACCATTACGGGGTATTTTCAATTGTTTTTTTGCCAAATTGTAGAGATTTTCAATATTCAATATTTTATTTTTCCTCATAATTTCTTCAGCTATTTCTAAAACTCTTTTAACATTTGGATGATCTACTCCAATTTGTCCTGGTATAATTTGAGTTTTCATAGCTAATTAAACTCTTCTATTTATTATCCCATAAAAGTCTTTAAAACCAAGTTAGGAAACAAAATTTAATTCATTTCTTAATTCATCATAAAGATATACGAAATCTGAGAATGTTCTCTCTGGTGCTCTCAAAATTTCCATTTTTACTAATTCCCTAATATTGGATTGTGTTATACACTTATTAAGAATTCTATAAAGCAAGTTTCTTAATAAATATATTTGTAAATCATCTTTCAAGAAGGAGAGTTTTAATCTTTTATTAATTTTTTGATGAAAATTTAATAAATTAACCCTTTTTTTATTTTTGTTAATCGTAATTTTGTTATATGTTATTATTATCGCTTCTATTAATTCTAATGTATTATTTCGTTTGCGAATCTTCTTATTTTTAAAATATTTCAATCTATAACCATAGAATAATATTTCTATAATTGGAAAAAGGAAGATAGTAGGTAATTTAGCAAAAATGAGATTAACTAATATCTTATAAATCGGGGAGTTCTTATCCAAAGTTGCTTCACACTAATATTTACTTTCTTCAGAAAAAAATAATCAACCAACTCCTATAAAGGTATAAAGACCGATTTTCAACAAAATTTGAAATCAGAAAAAAATACTTTAATTGTTTTTTCGTTTGAGTAGGCACAAATAAAATCCAATAGTATCATGAAGATGAGGATATAATCTCTGAGAGTACCTTAAATCTTCTCTAAGATTTTTCCCGTACACATCTGTTAACCCGCTCACCCCAAAAGTCTTAGAGATTTTGGAAATTCTAATATTACTGTTTTCTTCTAAAACTTCATGAATTACTAATTCATTTTCTTCAGGAGCGATGGAACAAGTACTATAAAGCAGTTCCCCATTAGGTTCTAATGCATTTAATCCTGCTTTAAGTAACTTTTTTTGTATTGATGCCATTTTCTCAATATCTCTCATTTTTCGACTTTTTTTTCTTTTAGTATCTTGTCTTATCAGTCCCTCTCCCGTACATGGAGCATCTAATAGAATCTTAGTTGCCTTTATATTTAATTTCGATAAATAAATAGCATCCATATTAATAACAATTGAATTTATGATTCCCATTCTACGTATATTTGTCTCTAGAGCGGGAATTCTTTTTCTATTTCTATCGATTAATATAAGTGTTCCTTCGTTTTTCATTAACTGTGCTAGATGTGTTGCTTTACTTCCTGGTGACGCACACATATCAATTACAACATCGTTCGGTTTTGGGTCAAGAATTACAGCTGGTAGCATTGAAGCAATATTTTGAAGATAATAATAACCTTGGAGAAATTCATGAGTAGAACCTAAATTATAGGGTTCTTGAATAACCTTAAAAGCATAAGGAATCCATTTAATTTGTTCAAGCTCAAAACCTTTCTGAGTTAATCTTATTTTTAGATCAGATGCAGCTATTTTAAGAGTGTTAACCCTAATGGATGGAGTTAAAGGTTTTTCATTTGCCTTTAGCAATTCAATAGTTCCATCTATGCCTAAGAATTGAATATACCTTTCAATCATATAAGGCAAATATCCATACTCTTGAGCAAGTTTTAGGGTAAAATTTTGATTTTGGGACATGAGTCAAATCTAAAAACAACTATTAATACTTAATAAAAAATAATAAATTATATTTGTTATTAGAAGAAAATTGAACCAATATATGATCGAAGTAGAAATCAAAGTTCAGATTCCAGATCCAGCTCTAATGAGAAAGAGATTTGAAGATAATCAAGGTATCTATAAATTTTCCTTGATACACGAAGATACGTATTATAATATGCCTAAAGGTTTAAGAGATTTTAAGCAAACTGATGAAGCTTTAAGACTCAGAAAATCAAGTCGGTATGATAAAGGCAACCGTGAAAATATCCAAGATATAGAATATTTCATTACTTACAAAGGAAGAAAAATTGACACTCTAACAAAAACTCGTGAAGAAATTGAAATTAAGATTGAAGATATTGAAAAAATGAAAAAAATGCTTGAATTACTCGGGTTCCAAGAAGTTCTTACAGTAAAAAAAGAAAGAGAACTTTATGTATTCAATTTTAAGAATTACCAAATTGAAGCATTAATCGATTATTTACCAATTTTAAAAAAACATTTCATAGAAGTTGAATATTTAGCCAAATTTTCTGAAGAAATAGAAGATTTAAGACAGGTTCTATTTGATTTTTTAAGTTTATTTGATATTAAGCGAGCAGAATCCATAATAAAATCTTATTTGGAACTAATTTTAGAAAAATCTGAAGAGAAAGTAAAGAATTAAGTGAGTATATTATTTTTAATCTGATTTTTTCTTTAAATCTGTATATTCACCATCTAGAATCTGTGCAATATATCTTCTTCCCTTAATAATCCACATTATTTTATGACCTTCTCTGGCCTTTTTACCCCACTCTGATTTTTTATTACGATTTTGTTCGATATATCTATATCCGAAATAATCGATATATCGCACATTGCTCGAGAACTTCTTTATTGGATATTCGATTTCTTCAATCTCAACAGATTTTTTTCGTTCAAAAATAGCATTGTATATTTTTAAACCTCTTTTTTTAAGTTCTTCCATTTTAATCTCAAGAGTTTTTGTTATTTCATAAATATTATAGTGTTATAATTTACTGTATTTTATAAATTCTAAATTGAACTAAAAAATATTTCTCGTTAATTATAAATAATTAAAGTTATGAATACTCAATTTTAAATGCTTAAAACCTACTTACTTCATTATAAGAAAAAGAAGTAGAAATTAAATAGCATTTGAGTTCTATGGGTTTTTTATGGTTTATTTTGAAATCGATCATCTAGGATTTAATTGCGGAATTAGTAAATCTAAGTGTCCAAAATATCCTAAGTCTTGTATGTCATGTCTCAAAAAGAAACTCAAGGAGCTAGGATTTGAGGTTGATTCAAACCTAGAAGTCTTTGAATTAGATTCATACGAAAGACATCTCCAAGTGGAACGAGAAATTATCTGGCAAAGATTTTCAGATATATTGAATATTAGACATATTATATTAATGGATAAAGAGTCAGGTTTAAAATTATTAAATTATTCTATTTCAGGTGCAGAGATGGATGCGGATTTGTTAAGTGGGTTTGTACAAGCGAATATCACCTTCTCAGAATCAGAAACAGTTTCATCTAATGGATCAAGGAATATTAGGAATCATCAATTTTATGAATTCCAATATCAAAATTTCAACATTCTATTAAAAAACGGAGAATTTGTAAGACTTTGCTTGATTCTTGACCAAAAAGCCTCTGATAGCATGCGAACTGCTGTAACGCAGTTTTTACAGGAGTATGAGGAACTATTCCATGAGGAGATTAGTAATTTTAAAGACTCTGGGATTTTTAAGTCTGAAAACATGATTGAATATTTAGTTGATACATTTAATATTAAATTAGTATTTCCTATGTCATTAGCACATAGTATTAGTCCAAATGAAATTGAAAAAATAAATCAAAACCAAATCCAAAAAGCGATATTAAATTTGGCTAAAGAACTTCTTGTTTCTAAACCATTTTTCTTTATTAATAATCTACTTAATAGAGTCAAGAAGATTGTAAATCTTGAAGCGAACCTTATTCTTTATGAGATTTATCAGCTTGTAGAAAACAATATTTTTATTTCTATAAATCTTGAAACCGTTGCGAGTAATATGGAAATGTTTGAAGAGACGACATCTGAAAAAGTAGCCAAATTTAAACCAATATCGTCCATTCTTTCAAGCTATTCTGGAATTGAAGATTTACAAATAGACTTAGAAGAAATGAATATTTTATCAGCAAGTAAACTGATCAAAGAATTTGTAAAGAAAGGCAAAAATGCTGAAAAAACTTTAGCATATCAGATAGCAGAAAAAGAATTTAAAAAGGCTCTTTTTATCGCTAGGGAATTCAATTTAAAGGAAGAAATTAATAAAATTTCACAAACGGTCTTAAATTTAGAAAAAAAGGAGAAACAGTTAGAATTAGATTTTGCATTAGAAGCTGGAGAAAAAGCTGAAAAGAATGGAGATTATCTCAATAGTATCAATTTTTATCAAAAAGCATTAAAAATACTAGAAAGCTTCCTAATCTTCAACGTTTCCGATTCTAAAATAAAAAAACTTAAGAAAAAAATAATAAAGCTTCGTAAAGAAATTTAAAAAAATCCTATATCTTCCCTTATAGTTTCATGATGACAAACTGTGATGGATCCATTTGAAGGAGCAAATAAGCTCACACTCTCTAAAACTTCCACATAGGAGGCTAATATCACTAAATTTTGGTCATTCCCTTTTAATTCAACATTATCATTGATTACACAATTATCAGAAATAATGGCTTTTTCAATTTTCACATTCTTTGAGATATAGGCTTTATCATAAATTAACGTTTCCTTGATTTTAGTATTATCCCCAATATATACATTATCTCCAATTATTACATTAGGTCCTATTTCGCATTTTTTTCGTATTATAACATTTTTTCCTATAGTTACAGGTGGATAAATCAGAGCTTTACCATCAACATCAAGGCTCTCATCGATTATATTTCTTTGTTGACCTTCTAAACCCTGCAAAATTTCTTCCATCAACTGAATATTCCCTTCTAATAGTTCTTCAGGTTTTCCGATGTCTTTCCAAATGCCCGGTATTGGATAATAATACAAATTACCTTCGTTCGCAAGTTTAGGAAAAACTTCCCTCTCGATTGATACTTTTTTTGCAGGTTCAATATATTTGAAAATATCAGGTTCTAAGAGATAAACCCCAGCGTTAATAGGCATCGGAACATACTTACCTCCTGGAGGGAGATACTCATCCTTTTCAAGAAATTTATTAATTCTACCTGCATTATCAACAATCAGAACACCATACCGTGATGGATCCTCTACAACTTTACTTGCGATTAATCCAATTCCCTTACTTTTTTCATGAATTTTAAGCATCTGATTAAAATCAAAGTTTATGATGACATCTCCATTTAACATGAAAAAATTGTCTTCTTTTAAAAAATCCTCGGCTAGTTTAATAGCACCAGCGGTTCCCATTGGAACTTTTTCTTCTGTATATTGAACCTTTACTCCAAAATCCTTACCATCTTTAAAGAAGTTTTTTAAAACATCGCCCATAACGCTTACGGCTAATATAATCTCGGTGACTCCAGCAGACCTCAGTAAAACTATTTGACGTTCTATTACTGGCTTATTGACTATAGGAATTAGAGGTTTGGGAATAGTGCAAGTCAAAGGTCGTAATCTTGTTCCCCAACCACCAGAGATAATTATTCCTTTTGTCATTATTAGATTTTAGTGTTTCAGTAAATAAAATTATTTATTTTAGGATATTGAATTTTAATTAAAATAGAAATTAAAATTTATTTAAAAACCTCCAAAACGAATATCAGAGAATTAAATTTCAATCAGTTCAGGTCTTAAAAGTTTATTAGATTGGAATATTATTTAAACTAACTTCTTAGAAATTTAAAACTTTATGAAAAAAGCTTTTAAAAAATAATTAGGATAATAGAGTTATTCTATATTGAGATCTCTGATTTTAGAATATTTTTTGTTTAAGAAATTATAATAAAAAAGAATAAAAGATACAAATAATTCGAAATACTTAGAAATTGAATAAATAAGAGATACTGAAAAAAATGCCTTGCATACATGGTTTAGATGAAATAAATTGTCCAACGTGCCGAACTGCAAAATCTACTTTACCAATTAATGTAATTAATAGAATAAAAACACCTAATATAAAGATTGGAAATCCTTTTTTCAATAAGAATAATCGACTAGATCGTAAAATAGCAGGAGAAATTACTACTAAAAGATTAGATATTATAAATCCCCCAGTTAGTCCCATATCGAAGCCATTTCTCATAAATGAAATCCCAAGTTTTGAAAATAAAATATTATTAGACAGATTTCAAGAATTAGATTTATCTAAAGAAGATAATTTTGGAATTTCGAAAAAAATTCCTCTGGAAAACCCTGAATGGAAATTTGAGGAAGAAGATTAAGTGTTTCATATTAATTTCTTATTGTGTTTTCTTTTTAATTTATAAATTTTAAGATATAAATAAAAGACATCTAATTATAATAATAAAATATATATCCTTTTTCGAAATAATTTAACGTGGTGAAAAAAAAATGACTATGGAAATTTATTGGCTAGGGCATGCTAGCTTTAAAATAAAAACACCAAGTGGAAGAGTTATTTACCTTGATCCTTACCAAATTAAAGAAGGAGAAGAGAAAGCAGATATAATTGTTTCAACACATTCACACGGTGATCATTTTGATTCAAGCAGTATACAAAATCTTTTGAGTGATGATACGGTTGTAATCGGTCCTGAGAGTATTGCTAGCAGTTTACAAAAATTTAATGGGACACCCTTAAAAATAGGGGACTCATTTGACTATAAAGACCTTTCTATTGAATTAGTTCCAGCGTATAATATTAAGAAGCCAAATCATCCTAAAAAAAATGAATGGGCAGGTATAATAGTAACAGCAGAAGACAAGAGTGTATATCATGCGGGAGATACTGAACGAATCCCTGAAATGAAAGATCTAGCAAGTCGAAATATAACTGTTGCGATGATGCCTTGCGGTGGAACGTACACTATGGATTTTGATGAAGCTACTGATTCTATTGTTGATGTGAAACCTAAGATCGCAATTCCAATGCATAATTGGGGTAAGGATTTAACTAAGTTTAAAGAACTTATAGAGAAAAAAGACCCAAGTATTAAAGTAGAAATATTAGAAGAAGGCGGCGAACCCCTAAAAATCTAATTTTTATTTCCTTTTATATTCCCTAATTTATTTCTTCTTTTTTTTTGTAATTTCTCTCAATTCATAGTTTCTTAAGAAATAGAAATCTATAAAATTAGTAAGCTCACCTTATAACTTAATTAAAAAAAAAATTAATGAGGAAAATATGCCATATTTTGAAAAAGGAAATTTACGAATGTATTATGAAGATGTTGGAAAAGGGGATCCAATTATATCTAATCATGGCTTAATGGAGGATGGGACTTATTGGAGCGAGACAGGCGTTACTGCTGCATTAGCTAAAAAGTATAGGGTGATTTCAATTGATATGAGGGGACATGGCCATACCGTCGTAAAAGAAGAACCTTATGGTTATGATGCTGACACCATGGCTCAAGATTTTGATGACCTTGCCGATTTCTTAGGCATTGATAAATTCCATCTATTAACTCATGCTACTGGAGGGATGGTGGGCGCTCGCTACACTATGAAAAGATCAGATCGTTTATTAAGTGCAATATTGACAGATACAAGTTCAAACACTCAGGTAGAAACTCCTGATTACAGAGAATTTACGGAGGAAGAAAAAAAAGAGAGTACTCAGAGAGCTGAGATGTTTGAGAAGGCAAGTGAGGAAGAGAGAGTAAAATTGAGAGAAGCATGGATAGATATGGATTCTAAAATGACTATTGAGGATAGGATGGCTGCTATTAAGCAAGAACCCGGACCATTTTTGTTCAAGATGGCTGAACATCCTGAAAGCGATAAAATGTTTAAGATCTATGAAGGCTTTTTACGACGTCAAGATCGTAGGGCAGTATTAACATTCATGATGAATTTTTATACAGATCCTGATCCCCGGATTGAAGAGCTCAGACAGATCAAGTGTCCTACACTGGTCTTACTTGGTGAATTCGATGTAGTCTTTTTGAAACCAAGTGAAATAATGGCAAAAGAGATTCCCGATGTTCGACATGTGGTTATGTCAGGTCTTGGTCACATGACTGCCATCGAAGATCCTAAGCGGACAATAGCTGAAATCTTTGACTTTCTTGGAACAGTAGAACAAACTGGAAGAGCGAATAAATAGGAATTTTTAACATAAAATAATTTAAAGAAAGAGTTAATAAAATGAGATGTTAAAAATGGGTAGACTTGATGGAAAGGTTGCTGTAATTACAGGCGGATCTAGTGGTATTGGAAATGCTTCTGTGCGATTATTTATTAAAGAAGGAGCTCAAGTTGTATTTGGGGATATCCAAGATGAATTAGGTAAAGCTCTTGCTGAAGAACTTGGCTCAAATGCCATATATCTTCATGCTAATGTTCGAAACGAATCTGAAATAAAAGCGCTTATTGATCTTGCTGTTGAAAAATTTGGTCGTCTTGATTGTATGTTCAATAACGCAGGTTTTCCATGTGTTGGAGGACCAATTGATGAAACCCCCACAGATGGGTTTGATGTGAGTATGGAAATCCAATTCCGCAGTGTTTTTCTTGGTATGAAACACGCTACTCCAATAATGAAGCAACAAGGTTCAGGAAGTATAATTAGCACGGCAAGTGTAGCGGGGCTTCGAACTGGAATGGGAGGTCATGTTTATAGCGCAGCTAAAGCTGCAATTATCCACTTAACTCATACAGTTGCTATGGAATTAGGAGAATTTAATATCCGTGTAAACTGTATATGTCCTGGAGGAATTGCAACTGCTATCTTTGGAAAAGGTCTTGGATTTGATCAAGATAAAGCCGAAAGATTCAAAGAATTTGTAAAGATCTACCTTTCTGAATTTCAACCAATAAGACGAGTAGGTCTTCCAGAAGATATAGCTAAAGCTGCTCTATGGTTAGCGAGTGATGACTCTACCTTTGTCAGCGGACACCCACTAGTTGTTGATGGCGGATTGATAGGGGGGAGAATGTGGGGACAAAATACAGAAGAGTGGGAAGAAATGGCAAAAAAGTTAGGTATTGAGGATATTGAAGAAAATAGGAGAAGAATAAATGAAGAAATCGCTAGAATGAAATGAATTCTATTTTTATATTAACACTTTCAATTTTTTATAAGATAAGATTTTAAACCATGGTTTTTAAACATAATATATAAAAACTTTAATTGATTTTAAGAAATCAAATTAATAACTTCAGACTTGTGAAATAAAATGGAAGTTGACGAAGATCTGAGAAATAATACTACAGTAGCGTATATCTCCATGGAGATAGGAGTTGAAAGCAATATACCTACATATAGTGGAGGTTTAGGTGTGCTATCTGGGGATACAGTTAGATCCTCTGCAGACCTAGAACTTCCTATGGTTGGTATCTGCTTATGTTATAGTTCTGGCTATTTTTATCAATTTTTTAATGAGTTTGGGGATCAAAAAGAAAGAGAAATTGAATGGAATTTCTTCTATGAATTCGAGAGAGTTTCTCAACCAATTACTATGAAAATAGAGAATAAAGATGTGAAAGTTTCGGCATGGCAATATAATATAATTGGTCAATCTGGTCATGTTTTACCTATTTATTTATTAACTACTGATGTAGAGGGGAATGAAGATTGGATGAAAAACATGACGGGTTCACTTTATGATTCTACCTCAAGATGGAATAGAATTGTACAAGAAATGATTCTAGGAATAGGAGGGGTTAAGCTTTTAAAATCTTTAGGATACAATAACATTAAAACTTATCACCTTAATGAAGGTCATGGTTCTTTTGCTATGGTTGAACTTTATGACATGTTAAATGGTGATATTGAAAAAGTAAAAGAAAAAGTAGTATTTACAACGCACACTCCTGTTCCTGCTGGGCATGATCGCTTCAATCAAGATTTAGTTGATAAAGTTTTTGAAAAAAAAATGCCTCCTGAAATTAGGAAACTCGCGGATGATAATGGAGAATTCAATATGACTTTTCTTGGAATGGCACTTTCCAGATATAGAAATGGTGTGGCTAAAAAACATGGTGATATCTCAAGGAAAATGTTTCCACAATATGAGATTGACCATATAACAAATGGAATCCATTTACCTTTTTGGGTCTCTAAGCCCTTTCGAAAAATGTTTAGTAGAAAATGGCCGAATTGGCGAGCAAATCCTTCGGTTCTTGAGAACGCCGTAGAGCTGGATGACTTAGAGATCTTTGATAATCATATTGAGAATAAATTTAACTTAATTTCATATCAAAAGGGTCATTCATGGAACTTATTAGATGAAGAGATGATAACAATTGGATTCGCAAGGCGTTTTGCGACGTATAAAAGAGCAACATTAATTTTTCATGATATCGATAGAATAGGTAAGATCGCGAAAGGTCATCTCCAATTCATATTTGCAGGGAAGGCTCATCCTAAAGATCAGGAGGGGAAAGATTACATTAAAAAAATTTATGAAGCCGGTGAATATTTGTACGATAACTATGGAGTAAAAGTTGTAATGATGGAGAATTATAATATGGATCTTTCTCATATGCTTGTAAGCGGTTGTGATGTATGGCTTAATACACCTAACAGATATCGTGAAGCAAGTGGAACAAGTGGAATGAAAGCAGCCTTAAACGGAGTATTGAATTTATCGGTACAAGACGGATGGTGGTTGGAGGGGTATAAAATGAATCATCTAGCAGGTTGGGCTATAGGACCTGATGATTCAAATCCAGATGATCCTGGTGTTTCAAATGAATGGAATACTGACTCTAATGCGCTTTATGAGACTTTAGAAAACGAGATTATTCCAACATACATGAACCATGATGAATGGATATTCCGACAGAAAAATGCAATATCTTTAGCCGCTTATTTCAATTCTCATAGAATGTGTATGGAATATGCAGAAAAAGCCTATAAGTTGAAAAGGCAGAAACCGTGGAAGTTTAGCAGCCTTTAGATCTTTTAAAAATTAGATAATTTAAACTGACGGATTTTAATATAATCCTCGAATTTCTTTTTATTGAAATAATCTTCTAAAACCTGGTTTAGAATTTCTTTCATAATTTCAACACCTGGATTTATACCATTCATATCTTCAGCTAGAAGCATCATATAATCTGGAGTTGTTATAAGGAAAAAATTACCTTGAGTAAATTCAATATCAGAATATGATGCTAAAATCTCATTTGAATTTTTTATGATTTCAGGGGTTGTAAACAGAACAAATAGAAATTTTTCAGTATATTCCTCTGTCAAATAACTATCTCTAATTCCAGAAGCTAAGAGAGGATTTTTCATATAAGATTTAAATAGAAGTTGTAGTGGAGTAAGGTTTTTTCTTAATTTGGTTTTATTATGAAAAAAATTGAATTTTTCTGTTAACTTTAAAGGTTCACCCTCTATGTAAGTAATACTTTTTGGGGGATTTTTAAATATAAATTCTTTAAGATGATTTGGCATTATTTAAGTTCTATCAATAGATTTATTTAATTATAGAAAATTTGAATTAATAAAAAAGTTTCATTATTTTAGAATATAAGTGAATTTAAGGAATTAATGAAATTAGGAACACTTGATTTAGCAAATAGGTACATTTTAGCACCTATGCAAAATGTGACTACTGCACCTTATAGGAGATTTTGTAGAAAATTTCAAGAAATTGGATTAGTTAGTGTTCCAATGTTATATACCAAGAGAATTGCTAAAAATCCAAAATTTTTAGAACACAAATTATATAAAATAGAAGAAGAAAGACCAATAAGTATCCAATTAATAGGGTCTGATACAGAATCTTTTAGGAAATCAATCGATTATCTTGAAAGCTATAATTTTGATATATTAGATATAAATGCTGGTTGTCCTTCACGTAGAGCAACTAGGGCAAAGGAAGGGGGTTATTTGATGAAGGATTTGAGAAGATTAGACGAATTACTTCGAATAGTTGTTAAGAAATCTTCTAAACCAGTCTCGCTAAAAATAAGGACTGGCTTTGAAAAACCCATGAATATTGAAGAAGTATCAGCTCTAATAAATGATTCTGGAATAAGTCTTTTGACTATCCATGCTAGAACTGTGAAAAGTAATTTCATTAATGGTACTATAGATTTAAACATTGTAAAAAGATTAAAAGAAAGACTAAGAATCCCTTTAGTAGGGAATGGTGATATTACGACACCTGTAAGTGCAAAACAGTTTATTGATTATACTAAAGTTGACGCTTTCATGATAGGCAGAGAAACTATGGGAAATCCAGAAATATTTCGACAAATCCATGAACATTTAACTAAGGGCAAAATTATTGCCTTCAAGAATAATTTGGAGTTAACCAAGAATTACATCAATATTTATGAAGAGATAATTGATACGTTCCTTAGTGAAATTTCAAATCCTTTTGTAAATGATGAATTTAAATTCAAGGAATTAAAAAGAAATTCTATCTGGTTAATGAAAGGTTTTAGGAATTCTATAAAAATCAGGACTCAATTGAGCAAAATTAAAAGCCTTTTACAGTTAAAAGCGTCTTTAAAAGAAATTTTTGATAAAAGAATAGAAAATAACAAATAATTTTCTCTATTCATATTTCTTTAAAAGTTCCTTATGGGTAAATACACCATCTTCAGTAATAACACCAGTAACAAGCCTAAATGGAGTTATATCAAATGCATAGTTTAGGCATTCTACACCATCAGGAACTATCTGAACTTTTCCTAAAACATTACTTACTTCAGTACTATCTCGCTGTTCAATTGTCACATCCTTCACAGTTTCATGAAGAGAGAGGGTAGAGCTCGGTGCTGCTACATAAAAAGGTATATTATTATCTTTTGCGGCTAAAGCTACTAAATAAGTCCCAATCTTATTAAAAACAGCATCAGAGGTTACTCGATCAGTACCAACAATAACTTTATTTATTTTTCCTAATCTCATAAGTAATCCAGAGGATGTATCTGAAATCACCTTAACTGGAATCTTATCATATTGTAATTCATAAGCAGTTAATCGTGCACCTTGTAATCTTGGTCTTGTCTCATCAGCAATAACACTTATTTTCTTACCTTGTTCTATTGCTGATCTCACTGGAGCTAATGCTGTTCCGTACTGAACTGTGGCAAGAGAACCCGCATTACAATGTGTTAATACAATATCTCCATCCTGCAGTAATTCTGCCCCATTCTTACCTATATTTTTATTAACAGTGATATCTTCCTGAGCCATAAGCTTTGCTTCTTCTATAACAAGTTCTGAAAGGTTTTTAGGGCTATCTGGATAGGATGTAATTATTTTCCAAATTCGATCTACAGCCCAAAATAAATTTGAAGCTGTTGGTCTTGTACTTCTAATAATATTAGCTGCCTTTTCCATAGATTCTAAAAACTTTTCTTTTGGTAAATCTCTATACTCAATTGTTGCTATGGCCATACCCATTGCTGCCGCAACTCCTATGGCAGGAGCACCACGAATATTCATTACTTTTATTGATGTAGCAACATCCCTATAATCATCAAACTCTAAGAATTCAAGCTTGTGTGGTAAAAGAGTCTGATCAATCATTTTAACTTTATTGTCAGAAGTCCATTCTATAGAAGCTATCATATTATCCTAAAATATTTCAAAATTTAAAAATCACATTTCTTAAATTTCTAATCATAAATTTTAATTTATTTAATCTTTATAGATAATAATAAATGGCAATTCAATCGGAAAGCTAAGAAAAGAGGAATCAGAAAAGGTATTTATAAAAAATATAAGGTAAATTTATTTCTTTCTTCTGAATTTTTATAGTGTTTTTCATATTAGTTAAGATGACTAAAATGTTCAAAGATAAAATTTTTGGGTTTTTGAAGCTTATAAGACTTGGAGTATCATTATTTGGTTGTATCGGATTATTCGTATCTGGAGTTCTTGCAGAAGATTTAAAGGGTTTTCAAATTGATTATTTGATAGCATTTTTTATAGTATTAATATCTGCCTCAGGCGCATTTGCTCTTAATGATTATTATGATTATGAGTTAGATAAAATTAATAATAGAAAAGATCGACCATTGGTTATAGGATTAGTCTCCAGAAAAATAGCCTTAATAACTGCAATAATCTCTTTCATTATTGTCATTTTATTGAGTATGCTATTGAATATTGCTTCTACCATATTAGTAGTTATCAGTTTACCTATTTTTTACGTATATAGTATTGGATTAAAAAAAAAATTGCTTTTTAAGAACTTTTTAATTGCTTTCTCTTACTTAAGTACAATTTTCTTAGGATCATTAATTATGGATTCATATCTTGAGCCCTTAATAATATACTTTGCTATTATGGGATTTATAGTAGGATTGGCAAATGAGATCATGTTTGACATAGCTGATGTAAAAGGCGATAAAGAACAAGAAATAAGTACTTTTTCTACAAAATTTGGTATTAAACCAGCAGCTCAAATTTCTACATCTCTTTATATTATTATAATGGTTCTAGATCCATTACCTTTCATTGTAAAGATTGATGAGCGATTATATTTAGATTACATATTTTTAATCCTAATATTAATTCCAGTAATCTGTTATACTCTCCTTATGAGATCACTTTTAAGAAATCAAACAACTGAAAATATATTAAAATTGAGAACTCTCGTTTTTTTAATTATGCAATTTGGGACAATTTCTTATCTAATAGGGTTAATAATTTAAATTTATAAATTTAAAGAAATATTGAATTAATTATTAAATTATCTCCAAAATATTTAGATGAATATAGTTAAATCTCCAATAATTTCTTGTTCGCGTAGAACAGATATACCTGCATTTTTAATGGATTGGGTTATTGAAAGGATTAAAGTGGGGTATGTTGATGTAGTTAATCCATTTAATCGAAAACAAATAAACCGAGTCTCATTAGATCCCAAAATTGTTAAGTGTTTTGTTTGGTGGAGTAAAAATTTTGGAGAATGGATTAAGGAATATATTAAGAACAAAAATCTTTTCAAATCTTATAAGGGACATGTTTTTCAATTTACAATTAACTCTCCATCAGAATTAGAAAAGAATTTAAATATATCAGTTAAGGAACGATTTAAACAGTTGAAATGGCTAATAAAGGAATTTGGAATATCAGCTATAAGCTATAGATATGATCCTATAATTTTTTACAGAAATAAGGATTCAGACAGAAGTAAAAATAATTTAGATCAATTTAAGTATATAGTCGAAAATGTAGCTAATCTTGGAGTTAAGGAACTTATCTTTTCTTTTGCTACAATTTATCCTAAAGTTAAAAATAGAATGGATGCTAGAGGATATATTCCAATTGACCCCCCTTTAAAGAAAAAGCAAGAAATTTTAAACAGATTAATTAAAATATGTTTTGATTACAATATACAAATGAAAGCATGCTGTCAACCTAATTTACTGAAATTAGAAGGTATAAAACAAGCACATTGTATAGATGCATATAAAATTGAGCAATTAATTAATGAGAAAATTCCAAAAATAAAAGATACTGGACAGAGAAAAGACTGCGGATGTTTCAAGTCTAAAGATATTGGAGGATACACCGGGATTTTTCGATGCAGGCATAACTGCGATTATTGTTATGCTTCTCCTGCTAAAAAATAAAATTATAAAATCCCAAGTAATTTTTTTACGCCACCAATTTTCGGAACTTCTACTTTAAAATAATGATTCACTATATCATATAAAAAAGTAAGATAATTCATTTGTATTCTCTCATTATACACTTCATTAATATGGTCAATAAGAATTCTTGAAGTCCATGCCTTTTTTTCAGAATTAGTTATAAAATCTACTAAGGTTTTAGAGTATTCAAATGCCTTTTGAATCTCATTTCTAAGAATTATTAAACCAGTGACTAAATCATACTCTCCCAAAAATTTTTTCGCAATGCTTTTCTCGATCACTAATTTTTTTGGATTAATAGATTTATCTTTATCTTGAATAACGGCTCTCTTTTCAAATATTATGTAATTCTCATAATTTTTCTGATCATTTTTATAATCTATTTTTGACATAGCAATAATATCATTTTCAAATAGATTTTGCATTGCATACTTGAAGAAATAGATAATATGAT
>JAHLWJ010000383.1 GCA_019057975.1 Promethearchaeota archaeon
CTCTCTTTCGCAAGTTCATAGGATTCTATTATTTTTTTTGGAATCATATTTTGGACCTAAATTTTTAAATTATATATAATGTTAAAAATTGATATATCTTGTCTTTTTTTTTATCAATTTAATAAAATTTAAAATAAAGAAACATTAATTGAAAGTAAATTATGATAAAACCTCCTTATGATTTAAGATGTGAATATCTTTTTAATCCTATTTGTATCGATATACAAAAACCACGGTTTTCATGGCTTTTAACACATGAAGAGAGAAATCAAACCCAAAGCGCTTATCAGATAATCGTGTCTTCTGATAAGAATCTTTCTAAAAGTGAAAATGGAGATGTGTGGGAAAGTGGTAAAGTAATTTCAGAAAATAATGTTAATATTACATATGAGGGTAACCCTTTAGAAAGCGATAAATCATATTTCTGGCGAGTGAAATGGTGGGACAAAAAAGGTGAAGAAAGTGAATACAGCCTAATAAATCACTTCGGAACAGCATTTATTGACGAATCTTATTGGAAAGCGAAATGGATAAGTAGAAGGGAATTTATTGATAAAAAAATTAGAAGACAGTTCCAATATAAATCTGGTAAGAGAGGATTAACGGGACGATTAAAGGAAGTTCATGCTGTTTATTTGAGAAAGGAATTTTCGATTTCAAAAGAAATAGAATATGCAAAAGCCTATGTTTGTGGTGTAGGTTATTACGAATTTAACTTAAATGGTAAAAAGGTTGGAGATCGAATTTTAGAACCGGCTCAAACAGACTATAATAAAATAGCATTATATTCTACATATGATATTACTGATTGTTTGAAAAAATCAAATGCAATTGGCGTTATATTAGGAAATGGACGTTGTATTGAAATATTTGGATACGATTATCCAAAACTCATATTACAGATAAATATCCATTATAAAGATGGAATGAATGAAGTTATATGCACTGACAATTCTTGGAAGATATCAAACGGACCAATTCAAGAAAATGGCATTTATTATGGCGAAATTTATGATGCTCGACTAGAGATGCCAGGATGGGATGAACCAAATTTTGACGACGCAAATTGGAGAGAAGCTGTTATAGTAGATGGATATAATTTAGCGTCTCAAATGATGCAACCCATTCAAATCACCAAATCTCTTAAACCGACAGAATTATCTAGTCCTAAACCAGGAACTTATGTTTATGATTTTGGTCAAAATTTTACAGGGTATGTAAAATTAAAAGTATTTGGTCCGAGAGGTTCAGAAGTAAAGTTAAGATTTTCGGAATTGGTTTATGAAGATGGAAACATTAACACTGCTACAATTGGTGGTGCTCCTACAGCTGACACATATATTTTAAAAGGAGAAGGAATAGAGTCTTTTGAACCCCATTTTACATATCACGGATTTAGGTTCGTAGAGATGACAGGATTTCCTGGAGTTCCTTCTCTAAATACTTTAGAAGGCTTATTTTTCCATTCTAATGTTCCTCAAGTTGGAAATTTCTTTTGTTCAAATAATTTAATTAACCAAATACACACTAATATTATCTGGGGTCAATTGAGTAATCTCATGAGCATCCCTACTGATTGTCCACAAAGAGATGAGAGACATGGATGGATGGGTGATGCCCAATTAACAGTAGAGGAAGCAATCTTTAATTTTAATATGGTTAAATTTTATGCGAAATACTTACGAGATATCAAATTATGTCAAAGGGAAGATGGTAGTCTTTCTGATGTAGTCCCCCCCTATTGGAGTTTTTACCCTGCAGATCCCGCCTGGGGTACAGCCTATATAACTATTGCATGGTATCTTTTTTGGTATTATGGTGACATCAGAATTCTTGAAGAACATTATGAGGGAATGAAAAAATATGTTGAATATTTATCATCCATTGCAATAGAAAACCTAATTCAATTTGGAAAATATGGAGATTGGTGTCCTCCAAGCAATATTGTGTCAAGAAAAACCCCTATTGAGTTAACCTCTTCTTGGTATTATTATCACGATGTTCATTTTTTAGCTAAGATTGCTCATGTCATTGGAAAACAAGAAGATCATGAATATCTTTTAAACAAAGCTAAAGAAATCAAAGAGTCTTTTAATACCAAATTTCTAACGGGAGTTTATGATGTTGTAAAACATTCTCCAACTGATAGAACAATTAGCCAGACATCAAATATTCTACCACTTTATTTAGATATGGTTCCACAGGGAAAAAAGAAAAAAGTTCTCTCCACTTTAGTAAATACTATTAAAGAAGATTATAGTTACCACTTTGATACTGGCATTATAGGAACGAGATATATCTTTGATGTATTAAGCGAAAATGGGTATCCTGATGTGATATATAAAATGGTCAATCAGAAGAGCTTTCCTGGATATGGATATATGATTCAAGAGGGAGCAACAACCTTATGGGAACGATGGGAAAAATTGGAGGCGGGTGGTATGAATTCACATAACCATATAATGCTAGGAACCGTTGATACATGGTTTTACAATACAATAGCAGGAATAAAATCATTAGAACCAAGTTGGAAGTTATTGAAAATTAAACCATTTATTCCCAATACTATGAATTACGCTAGTGCAAGTATTAAAACAATTAAAGGATTTATCTATAGTTCATGGGAAAAGTTAGAAAATGATTTAAAACTTACTATAAAAATTCCCGTAGGATGCAATGCTAAGGTTTGGATACCGATTGAAAACGAAAGCTGTGTTATCACGGAAGGAAATGTTGCAATATGGAGTAACAATGAAAATATCAAGCATTCTGATGACATAGAATTTTCAAAATTAGAAGAAAAACATGTAATTTTCAACATAGGTTCTGGATTTTATCAATTTGTTTCTAAATATAAATAAACTTTTTTTATATCGTTTCTACTACAGAAGGAGACGCAAATACCGATTATTATAGAAAATTAAGGTTCTATTATTCTTAAGTAAGAGTCATAAGCCTTTTCCCACTTATTTGTCTCTTTAGGAAGATATTCTTTTATTGGAAATGAGGATCTTACGATTGTTCGTAGTTCAGAAACACTGTCAATTTTACCAAGTGCGAGAGCTTGAACCAAAATATTACCTATAGCTGTTGCTTCAATTGGTCCGGCGTTTACTATAAGATTCAAAGCATTGGAAGTAAACTGATTTAATATCGAATTTTGACTTCCTCCACCTATAATATATAGGATTTTAACTTCTTTTTGGATAGTATCTTCTATGATATTTAATACATGCTTATAATTCAAAGCTAGACTTTCAAAAATAACTCGAGAAATTTCGCCAATAGTTTCTGGAAACTTATTATATTGGCTTTTACAGTATTGCCGTATTGCTTTAATCATATTAGGTGGGTTAAGAAAAATTTTTTCATTTGGATTAATAAAAAATTGAAATGGTTCAGCGTCCATAGTTAGTTCTTCAATAATTTCCCAACTAAAGTTAAAATTTTCTTTATCCCATATCTTTTTACATTCTTGGATTAACCACAGCCCCGTAATATTTTTGAGAAATCTATAAGTGCCTCCAATACCTCCCTCGTTTGTAAAATTGTACTTTAAAGCTTTCTCACTAATTATTGGTTTTTCTAATTCTACACCCAACAAGCTCCAAGTTCCAGAGCTAAGATATGCCCATTCTTCATTCTTATATTTATCCATATCAACGGGCACTGCAGCAACAGCCGAACCGGTATCATGACATAAAGGTGCTATAACTTTAATGTTCTCATCCAACCCAACTTCGTCTATTATGTAATCTTGAAGCGTTCCAAGGATAGTTCCGGGTTCAATCAATCTACAAAACCATTCAGGTTGAAGTCCTAACTTTTTAATCAAGTTATTAGCCCAATTTTTCTTTAAAGGGTTGTAAAGCTGGGTAGTGGTAGCAATTGAATATTCTGTTGACTTTACGCCAGATAATAAGTAATTTAAATAATCAGGAATCATTAAGATCGATTTTACAATTAATAATTGAGATGAATTATTTAAAACCATCGAGAAAAGTTGAGTTGAAGTATTGAGTGACATAAATTGGATTCCTGTTTGAGAAAAAATCTCCTCCTTGGGGACCACTTTGGTCATTTCTTCCATAATTCCTTTGGTTCTTTCATCTCTATAGTGATGGGTAAGACCAATAATCTTATCATTTTCATCCAATAGAACAAAGTCAACACCCCATGAATCAATTCCGATTGCATTAAGGTTCTTTCCATATTTTTTTACAAATAAAGAGAGAGAAGTTTTTATTTCTTGGTAAAGGTGTAAAATGTTCCAATAATATGAATCAAAAAGGCGAATACCTCCATTTGTAAATCTATATAAAGTTTCTAATTCAAGGTTATTATTTTTAAGTTTTCCTATTATAGATCTACCAGAACTTGCACCTAAATCAAAAGCTAAAACCGTTAAATCTTTATTATCCATAATTGCATTATATTAAAATAACTTATATCGTATAGTAATTATTTGGTTTCTTTAATGGTTTGTTTTACTTTTAACTTTTTCTATTATTTTCAATAATTTTTTCATAAGTAAGTTAAATATATCCTCTAAGTGATATGTTTATGCGTGAAGACTTGTTTCACGATCATAAATGTCGGAATCTCTCGCTTTTTTCTTAAAAATCAGCACTCCCTCTTATCTTTATAGCGTTATTGTTTATTTTGATTTGTG
>JAHLWJ010000384.1 GCA_019057975.1 Promethearchaeota archaeon
AGTTATAATTGCTATTTGTGAAGCAATTGCTCTAGCTGTAGTTGGCGAGTCACCGGTAATCATTATAACTTCTACTCCCGCTTCATGGCACTGTTCTACAGATTCTCTCACACCCTCTCTTGGAGGATCTAATATTGTTACAAATCCAATAAAGGTTAAATCTGATTCACTTATTCTTCGACCATCATCACCTTCAGGAGGAATTTCATCCATTTCTTTATAACATAAACTCAGTATTCTATAACCTTGTTCTGCATATAGATTTACAATTTCCATTACTTTTTTTTTAATTTTGTCATTAAATTCAATTTCTTTATCACGATATATAATTTTCTTGCTTAAAGGCATTAAAACTTCACTTGCTCCCTTTGTAAAAGAAACGTAGACATGGTCTCTCTTATAGAGTTTGGTCATCCTTTTTACAGAGGAATCAAAAGGGTATTCTGTTATAGCCTTAAATTCATCAAGAAGATAATCTCCCATCCCTTTCTGAAATAAAACCATCAATGCACCTTCCGTAGGAGAGCCAATCACTTCCCAATTGTAATGGGTTTTCCCAGAGATCTGAAGTTCTTTTTTTACCAACGCAGAATTGTTATTTAGAAATCCTGAAGTTAATAGTAATTTAAGGTAAGGATATTCATCAATATGCTTTACATAAATGTGATTTTTAGGATCATCCATTAAAACAATATCTCCTTCAGGAGTATATCCACTCCCTGTAACTCTAAATACTGACCCATTGGTCCAAATATGCTGAACAGACATCTGATTTTTAGTTAGTGTTCCTGTTTTATCAGAACAAACAATACTAACACGCCCTAGGCTATCAACTGAGGCAAGGTTTCTTATTATTACTCCGTGATGGGCCATTGCCAGAACACCAGTTATTAAAACAATAGTAACTAATAATGGGATGTTTATAGGCATTAAATCAAGAGCAGAATTTAAGCTTTTAATAATATCAAGCTCGTGTGGTGGCAAAGCCCACAAAATCATTAATGTTATAAACCAAAATATAAAAACACCAAGTCCTAGCCATTTACCGAAGTTATTCATTTTTTGTCGAATTGGAATCTCACTTGTGCCAGCTTCTTCTAGACCATGAGATATTTTTCCTATTTCAGTATCTCCTCCCGTTTTTACTACGATAGATTTTCCAGTACCTGTTGTGATATAGGTCCCATAAAACACCATATTCGCACGTTCGCCTATAGCAAGTTCCTTTTCACTTATCGCTTTTCCAGATTCAACTTTTTCTACGGGCTCACTTTCTCCTGTTAATGATGCTTCATTTACTATAAGGTTAAAAGCTTCAACTATTCTAGCATCCGCAGGAATTTTATCTCCTTGGTTCATAACTAAGAGATCCCCCTTAACAATATCTTTAGTAGGAATCTCCATCTTTTGACCATCTCTAATGATAGTAGATGTAGGAGCAGTTAGTTCGCGTAAAGCTTTAAGTTTTTTGGTCGCTCTATATTGTTGAATTATAGCAACCAAACAATTAAGAAAAACAATTCCTAAAGTTAAGGCTATAAAGGTTAGGTTTCCTTCTCCACCAAAAGCCCATGCTAAGAATAATATTAAGGATCCAATAAGGTATATAACGATTAACCAATTAAATAACGGAGCTAAATATATTTTAATGAACCCTTTTGAAACTTTGGGGATCTCATTTAAACCATATTCTTCCAATCGTATTGTAGCTTCCTTTTGAGTTAAACCTTTATCAGGATCAGTTTGAAGTTTTTTATAAATTTGCTCTAATTCAAGATTATAAAAGTTTTCTTCTGTTGTTTCCATATTGGATCTACCACTTTTAGTATTATAATTTAGAGATAATTGAATTCAAATATTCAATATAATAATAAATAACCTATAATAATTATGCCTTTTAATATTACTTTTTTTTAAAAATTAGGTATTTAGCTCCAATTTTGTTTAAGTTCTTTTTTAGTAATTTTAGATACGTTATCAACGGCAAATAGAATGAAATTGCAGCATTTATTTTCCCAAGCTCTAGTTTTAACATACTGTCTAAGATCTATATTCAAATCAAAGCCACAAAGTTCCTCACACATTACTGAACCAAATTCTTCTTCAAACTTTTTAGCAAATCTTACAGCTTTACCATATACTTTTGGCACATCTAGATCTTTTATTTTACCTTGCCCTCCCATTATGATACCAATAGCTGCGAGGGCACCAGAAATAGCACCACATGGTCCCTTCCATCCATTTTTACCTTTGAATTGGGCAAAACCGCTAAATGAAACAGCTAGGTTGTTAAAGTAATTATATTTTCCTTCTCCCAAATTTAAGACATCTATGATACTATTCAAAGTATCAGCAGCACAACTATTTCCAATATTTTTACCCATAGGGGGAAGTGTATCTTTTAATTCGATAAGTTTTTCATCAAAACGTTTGATAATATCTCTTTTTAGAGAGTTGAGGTCACCCATGATAGATATAAAAGATAGGTTATAGTATTTAAAGTTGATTTAATTATGAGGATAATTAGAAGAAAACCTTCTTCTTCCTTGCTATATTTTTATATATTTCAATACCGAGGATACCAGGTATAGCTAGTAATATACATATTAACCAGTCCGTGCCGCTAAGGAACATGAAATTTATTTGTAAATCTAGCCCAAAAACATCATTTATATAATAATTAACAGAATAAGAAAAGCAAATAAATAGCACATGTAATGTTAACGTAAATAGACAAATAACCAATAGAGAAATGGAAAATTCTTCTTTTAAACTTTTAGAGAGAGATGAATTTGGCCTTCTGAAGGTCCATATGAAATTTGTTTCAACAATAAATATTGTTGTAATGAACATTGTTCTTGCTTTTTGAGCCAGTTCTTGTCCTGGAACAACATAACTAATATTTGGGTTTAAATTCCATTCATTTAATGGGATAACACCCCCTAAAGTTAATTGTAACGCTAATACTAATCCTATTCCCATTAAAAACGCTTGTACCAATAACATTATCCACAGATTCTTATTCAATATTTGTTCTTCATCTCTAGGAGCTTCGTGCATAATATCCTTAGGATGTGTATCAATCACCAGTGCTAAGGAAGGTAGTGAGTGTACAATGCCAAAAATATAAATATGTTGCCATTCTGAACTAAAGAGATCAAATATTGGTATGAATTCATAAGAGAAAAAAATAATTGATTCCATTATATTCAAGCATATGAAGAAGTAGATTATGGTTCTAATTTTTGAAAAAAGACCACGACCAATTCGAACTCCTTTTTCAATTGAAGTAAAGTTATCGTCTGAGATAACCATATCAGCAGTTTCTTTAGCTACATCTGTTCCTGTTATTCCCATAGCAATACCTGCATTTGCTAATTTTAAGGCGAGAGAATCATTTATTCCATCTCCGGTCATAGCTACAACGTGATTTTTATTTTGATAGTGATTTACAATGATTTCCTTGTCAGAAGGCTCTACTCTAGCGAATACAGACACCTTTTCAAATTCAGTTTCACTAAAATCTTTAATTTGTTTTCCTTCTGCTAAAATATCTCCCTCTTTATAAATGCTCATTTGAGTAGCAATAGTTTTTGCCGTGGCTGGATGGTCACCAGTTATCATAATAACTTTTATATCACCAGATTGACATTCCTCTATTGATTCTTTAACACCAACACGGGGAGGATCCATAATTGAAACATATCCTAAAAATATTAGGTTATCTTCGATAACTTCACGTTTTGGTTGATTGATATCACTTAACATTTTATAAGCAATAGTCAATGTTCTAAAACCTTGGCTTGCTCGATCCCTTATTTCTTCTAAGATTTTTGTTTTATTATTATTATCAAATTTTTTAATATTTCCATTTATTTCAATCTGAGAGCAAATGGTAATAATATTCTCAGGGGCTCCTTTAGAGAATACAAAAATATCTTTATTATTTTCCTTTAATTCGTAGATCGAGCTCATGCGTTTTAATTCGGAGCTAAAAGAAAATTCGGTAAGAAGAGTATATTTTTTTTTTACATCATATGGAATATAACCAGCCTTTTCAGATAAAACAAGCAAGGCTGCTTCGGTAGGGGATCCTAATGCACGTCTTACTGCCATTTCTTTTTTATCTCCTACCCTAACTTTTACATCTTCGAAAACAAGTTGCGCGTTATTATTCAATACAATTGAATCGATGAATTTCTGAAATGTAGGATTATCGTTAAGATGGATAATTTCACCATTGAATGATATCTCGCCTTCTGCATCATAGCCGGAACCACTAACATCATACTCTTTCTCATTTATCCAAAATTTTTCAACGGTCATCTCGTTCTTTGTAATTGTACCAGTTTTATCCGAACAGATAACAGATACACGACCCAGTGATTCAATTGCAGATAAATTTTTGATAATTACTCCGTGTTGGGCCATGCTTAAAACTCCTGTTATAAGAACAAGAGTACTTAATAAAGGTAAATTGATTGGAAGTATATTTGTTGCCCTTAAAATAGAACTTACTAAAGCACTGCTAATTTCTGATTGAATAAAATTTCCCTCAGAAGCTAAAAGAATGAATTTATAAGATATTAATATGAATAAATTGATCAATACGATTGTTCCCAAAATATATCCCAATCTATTCAGTTTTCGCGTCAATGGAATATCTTCAAT
>JAHLWJ010000385.1 GCA_019057975.1 Promethearchaeota archaeon
ATTTTCTGATTTTTTTCAACAAACATCGGTCCAAATCCAGTTAAATTCTCCAATGGACCTATTATTCCTTTAATTCGTCCTGTCCTCGTATAGGTTATTTCAGTGTGCTTTATAGCTTTAAATACTTGATAAGGTGTTTTAAACTTATCTATCAATGTTTTAGCTTTTTTTGGGCCAATATCTACTAAACCTTCAATGATAAAAGATCTTCTTTCTTTTTTAGCCATTTCTTTAGGCGCCTTTCGCGATAATAAGGGCATATTATCTTTTATTTGCTCTCGATAAGCAATTCTTTCAATAACAATAGCCGTATCCTCTATGTTTCTGGTAGGGATTACTGAAATTCCTAGTTTGTATGATATATACGAGAGAGCACCATAAATTGATGAGATTTTCATACCAGTATTTTCAAAAACGTCATCATTTAAACCTTCCAATATTAAAATAGGGTGTTGATACGTTTCTTTAAGACGTAATAATTGTTCAAATAATCTATTATCCATTATCGAAGAAACAAAATCGAAGCCTTCTTTTCTTTCAATTGCTACCTCACTAGAAATAACAATATCGGCAATATCTAATTGTTGTGATTCGTAAGCTATTTTGTCTTTTTTCTTATCTAAAAGAGCTTTTAGTTTATTTTCCCTATGATCTACAATTATATGAACTTGTTCAATTTGTTTCATGGTGCTATTTAAAATTAAACTAGTTAGATATTAAATATTTAACATTTGAATTATTAAAGGAATAATTTTAAGTTTTAACATCAGAGTATTATTCCGTAGTGATCATTGTTTGATAACTCCCTTTTAAGTATTCATTGATATCTTTCCTATGATATAATTTATTATTTATTACAATGAATACTAAAATTGCAATCCCAATAAGCTCTGTCATGATAACAACAGGATCGGTAAATAATTGACTAAACCAGAAAAATAGGGGTTCTTCAAGGAATAAAAAATCGTATGATATAAAAGGGTAAAATAATGGAACTTGTGGGAAATCAAGGATAAGATGAATACTCATTCCTGCTAAAAATGGAACAGAAATCCTCATATTTCTCTTAGTAAATATAAAAAGAATTAAGAAAGCTATAAGAATGAAAATTAAATTATGGGAAATTAGCCTTCCGGTTCCTAATCCTAGCAATGATAATGGTTTATCAATTATATCTGGAAATAAAGATCCAATAATTAGTGAAAACCTATTGATTTCCAATTTTTTAATTACTGGAATCTCTGAAATAAATAATGGTAAAGCCAAATGGAATATTGGAAAAATCTTAGTTCCCTCTTCTCCTAATTAAGAATTATGTAATTCTAAAAAAATAAAATAGATAAAAAAGAGCTATAAAGACTAATGCAAACTCAATAGCGATTTTTATAGACTTTTTAATCAAATAATTATAGGGAAGGATTCTCTCATGGATTAAATCTTGATCTTTTAAGATACTTATTATATCTGGCATCCCATGTCCTTGCGAAAATTTATCCAAATTTAAATCTCTGCATGAGTTCTTGAATAACTCATAAATTTTATTAAAGGAAGCTTTTGGATTATATTCCTTAATGAGAGCAATCAAACCTACTCCTATTGCTGCAGCGATGCTAGTGCCTGTAGCCTTTATTCGTGTGTCCGTTGATATTGGCATTTTTATTTCCAAACCTGGTAAACAAAAATCAGGTTTTAATCTGTTGTCAATAGTGGGACCTCTTCCACTAAAATAAGCTATATCAAGATCTTTTGTAAGAGAACCAAATGATATTACTTTTTTAGCAGCACTCGGGCTTCCAATTGTATTTGCACTCGGACCATAATTTCCCGCCGGGCATACTATTAAAATTCCTTTATCAACTAATGTATTGCAAGCGAATGATAATATGTCCAAGCCATCAGAAGGATGCTGAGTTGTTAAAGATATTAATAGCATATCAATTTGAATATTCTGATTAACAATTAAATCAAAGATTTCCAAAACATTTGAAAAATAATATTCTTGTTTTGAATTTGAGACATTAAAATCAAATATATTTACATCTGGGGCAATTCCAATAGAATTATTATCAAAATCTTTAAATTGGTTGCCAATGATACTTGCCATTATTGTTCCATGCGTAATTTGATGGCCTATCCCTTTTTTAAATTCGTTTCCTTTGCCATTATATCTAGAAATAATAGAAATTGAGGGGAAATTACTGTTAATCCCATCATCAATAATGCCAATGCTTATATTCCTGCCTGTGTGTGGAATTTGAGAGCTTTTACATCTATTCAAATCTAAGATTTCATTTATTTCTAAAATAGATAGGAATAATTTTTGGTCCTCTTCGATTTTTTTTATTAAATCCTCTTTTTCATATTTTAAAATTTGTTCTGTATCTAAATTGGTGATTATAGAAGGAATAAAATCAAATTTATTTAAAACATTTAATTTCTTATTTTTTGAAATGAAACTATCCCTTTTTGAAATATCTTCGAATGAAATAATCACTCGAAACTCTTCTTTTTTATCTGAAGTTTTTCTTCCTTGATCTTTAATTTCTTTCAGAAAGAGGTGATATATTTTCTCAGTTTTCATTGAATTTGAAATTAAGTTAATTTTAGTCAAACTTGTATTCTTTTAACACTTCTTCAACTGTATAATTCTTATGAACTATTTTTGAAATAGCACTTACCATTTTTGTAGGGTCTTTAGATTGAAACACATTTCTTCCAAAGGCTATACCAGATCCTCCAGCTTGCAGAGAATCATAAACCACTTGTAATGCATCTGGAATAGTATCCATTTTTGGGCCTCCAGCTATAATAACTGGAATATGTTTTACACCCTTAACAATATACTCAAATGATTCAATATCACCAGTATAGTTTGTTTTAACAATATCTGCTCCTAATTCTACTCCAGCTCTGACTGCAATATTTACTACTTCAGGATCATTTTCATCTTGGATTTTTTTCCCTCTTGGGTACATCATTGCTATTAAAGGAACACCCCATCTCCTTGACGCCTCTACAACGTCACTAGCGTCTTGGAGCATCTCAGGTTCTTCATCTGCACCTATATTAATATGAATTGAAACTCCATCAGCTCCTAATTTTAAAGCTCTTTCAACGGAACATACTAATACTTTCCTATTTGGATCAGGTGCTAAGTCAGATGCTGCAGACAAATGGATTATTAATCCTATATCCTTTCCATATTGCCTATGTCCTGCGCCTACCATACCAGAATGCATTATTACTGCATTGGCTCCACCCAATGCGACCTTGTCAACCATTTCGGCAACATCCTCTAATCCTTTAATTGTACCTAGGGTTAACCCATGGTCCATTGGTATTATGATCGTTCTTTTAGTTTTTCGATCAAAAAATCTTTCTATTCTAATACTTTTCCCAATAGTCAAGGTAAAATTCAATCTTGTATTTAATTTAAGTTTAGACTGTTCATTATCAAATAAAAATTTATTCTATATGGTATTTAAAAATTAAGAAGTATTGTTAATAAGTCCTATATTACCAAGGTCTTCTGAGAGTAGTTAGCCTACTCATCTCAGATTTATTTGGATAATCCAAATTATAATGAATACCACGGCTTTCTTTTCTGGAAATTGCGCTGACGATAATTATTTTAGCGACTGTAGCCAAATTTCTCAATTCTACGAGATTTTTCTCAATTTTGAAGTCCCAATAATATTGGTTTATTTCATCAAGTAATAAATTAATTCTCTTCTTAGCCCGTTGGAGACGCAAATCGGTTCTAACGATTCCAACATAATTCCACATAAATCTTCTAATTTCATCCCAGTTCTGAGATATGATAACTGCTTCAGTAGAGGGAACTGCATTTCCCGGTTCCCATTCTTTAAATTCATTAACTTTTAAATCTTTTATTATATTACTCAGAGAGTTAGCACACTCATAGCTACACACTAATCCTTCTAACAGGGAATTACTGGCCAACCGATTCGCGCCATGTAATCCCGTACATGCGGATTCCCCAACAACATAGAGATTTTTTACTTTTGTAGAACCATCAATCTTGGTTAAACAACCCCCAACACTATAATGAGCAGACGGAACGACAGGAATAGGTTCTTTAGTTATATCAATATTAAATTTCAAACAATTCTCATAAATCCCGGGAAAATGACTTTTAATGAATTTAGGATCTTTTTTTGAAGCAATATCTAGTATTACATGATCGTCCCCAGATTTCTTTAATTCAGCATCGATCGCTCTTGAGACGATATCACGTGGAGCTAATTCTTTAGAAGGGTGGTAATTTTGCATAAACTCATCCCCACTTAAATTCCTTAGAACAGCACCCTCACCACGTAAAGCTTCTGATATTAAAAATGATTTTGCATAAGGGTGATAAAGACATGTCGGGTGAAATTGATAAAATTCCATATTTGCAATTATAACTCCTGCCCTATATGCCATAGCAATACCGTCTCCTGATGCAATATCTGGATTTGTCGTATAAAGGTAAATTTTACCAGCACCTCCAGTTGCTAAAATTGTAGCTTTAGCAGCTATATTATGAATTTCATTAGTTTCTTGATCTAAGACATAAGCTCCATAACATTTGAAGTTCTCTGCGTATAAATTGACAGCACACCAATATTCTTTAATTTCAACATT
>JAHLWJ010000386.1 GCA_019057975.1 Promethearchaeota archaeon
CCGGGAGCCCGAACTTTAATGTGAATCCCTCTAATTCCTTTATCTCGAAGGTCGTTCGCGACACGGAAGCCGCACTGCATAGCAGCGTATGGGGATGACTCATCACGGCTAGCTTTAACTACCATACCAGCGGTGCATTTTGCGACGGTTTCAGCGCCACTTAAATCAGTGGCAGTTACGATTGTATTGTTATAGCTCGAAAAAATATGTACAATTGCCCATTTAGTTTCTTCTCTTTTACTCATTATGCTTCACTTTTCGTTTTTGTTTCATTCGGTTTTGAGAGTGGACTATTAGGAGCAAAATCGATGAAGTCTTCTTCTGCTCTTTTAACAATATATGAGGGAGCATTGATTTTTTTCCCTTTTACTTGAATATGTCCATGAGTTATATATTGTCTTGCTTGATAGATTGAACTTGAGAATCCTTTTTCATAAACAAGCGTTTGTAATCTTCTTTTTAAGACGTCTTCGACCGTTAAAAGAAGTACATCTTCAAATTTTGCTTCTGATCCAATAATTCCTAATCTATCTAATTTTCTAATTAGTTCTTGCTGAGCCTCTATAGCTTTTTCTTTTGTTAAGGTTCTGGATTGTCTTGCGAGATGGCGCCAATCTGCTAAAATTGTTCTACTTTTCCAGTATTCTCTTTTGTTCCTTAGCCCATATTTACCGAGGAATTCAAGTTCTTCCATGATTCTTTCTTTTTGAAATGGATGTTTAGGTTTCCTAAACTTCTTTTTTAACCTTCTTGGATCTCCCATAGTATCACCAATGTTAAGGGGCTGGTTGACGTTTCTTCCTTCGCATAACTCCAACAACTAACCCATGACGTCCAGTGCTTTTTGTTTTTTGCCCACGTACCTTTAATCCTAAATGGTGGCGCACACCTTTATAAGATCTAATTTTCTTCATTCTATCTATATCATTTTTCAATGAAAGGTCTAATTTATTTCCGATAATATGAATGTCTTTCCCAGTACGCAAATCTTTAGATCTATTTACCATCCAATCTGGGATCCCACTTTCAATTGGATCCAAAATTATTTCTTCAATTCTATTTAAATCTTTCTCGGGAATTGCTCCAATTCTTATAGTAGGAGCTATTCCTGCCACTCTAACAATTGCTTGTGCAAATCTTTTGCCAACGCCTCTAATTTGTGTTAGTCCATATTCAACTTTCGCGTTCCCATCCACCTGAGAACGGAGTTGACGGAAAAAAACCTTTTCACGGAAATTCTTGGGTCGTATTGCAGATAAAGAACTCATTCGAATTCAATCAAATATTAATATGTATTATTTATAGATTTAATGTTAGTAAATATAGAATTTAATATTAAATTTTTGGTTTTGTTAAAGAATCAGAAGGTAGATAAGCAAAATTCCAAAAAATACGAAACCTAATAATTTGGTACTCTCTTATTTTCTTCCAATTTCGATTTGATATGTTTTTTACTATTATTTTTTTTTAAACCAGCAATCCTCTGGAGTAAGGGTAAACCAGGTTTCACATCTTCTATCGGTTTTGATTCGATTAGATTATTAGAGAGCAATTCTTCATAGAGTTTTTTACCATTCTCCGTCCTGATTAGAACAGTATTCCATCCAGAGGGAGAACCAATAGAACCAATTGAAATATCAGCTGATTCAGAGGTTAAATCGTAGCACATCTCACAATCTTCCCGACCCAAGTGAGAGATTTCTTTAATAGGGATAGTTAATTCTTCTCCATTTTTAGTATATACAAAGAATTTACCCTTATTGATATCCATCTTTTTTGCATTATTTATATCCACATTTAATTTTTCGCATATTTTCAAGAGGGATTCATAAGAAAAAGATTCCATACAGAATATTCCAATTCGGTAATTAATATTATTTAAAGATGGAAACCCAACATCATAAATCTTGGATTTTAGGAGTGCTTGCATTTGACATGGCACCCCTACTACAGCGATATTTTTATCCTTAAGTTCTTTTTGGTTTATTAATTGTAAATTAGGATTATTCACATATTTGGTTCCTGCTGTCGATAGTATATCTTCTTTATTTTTAAGTAAAACTGGTTCAGGACGCCATAAGGTGTTGCTCATCTTTGCCCCTAGCGCAAGATCTATTTTATTATTTTCAAACAGATAATGTAAGCAAGTGCTCGAAATACCTCCATCTTGACATATATCTGAAATTTCTTTAATTTTAGTTCTTGCGGAATATACTTCAATAAAATGTCCAACTTTTTGATATTCTTTTATTTCAGAAGTCTTTTCTTGAGTCATATTTAAGACTTTTACGGGTAAATATGTTCTAGGACATACAAAATAACATAATCCACAACTAATACACTTATCTTCATCAATTTTACCAAAACCATTATAAATATGGAGACAATTTACTGGACAAATTCCAGCACACAGTCCGCAACCTGAACAATTTTTAGATTCAAAAATAACCTTTACAGGTTCATAAATAGGTTTTAGTTTTGAAATTTCTCCGTCATTAACCTCTATTGAGAAGTCTTTAAAGATGAGTTTTTCTGGATTATTCTCATCTCCTTTAATTTTGTCATGTAATTCTTCCACATCTACAAGTTTTTCATTTTTGAGTAATTCTAACAAGCTCAAAGTCTTATTTAATTCAATAGAAGTATCTTCAGAATACTCGATAAGAGTTTTTAAATCACTTTTAGAATTATTTTTTAAGAAATTATATAGGGAATATTTTAATTTCTCTTCATCTAACATTGTAAAAAGGATAGTATCGTATTGTGATTCATCATAAATTCCAGCCTCTAAAATATCTTTTTTAGCATCAATTAGTGCTCGAATTCTATATGAATCTAAAGCATCCGCTACATTTTTTAAAAATTCCCATGAAAATTTTTCTTCTAAACTCATAATAATACTTGTTATTTTTTAAATTCAAATTTTTCCGAAAACCCGGGCTGCGGGTTAGTTTCTTCTCAACTATAGTTTTTTTGAAAAGATCATTCTATTTCGGATTAGTTTTTGGTATAGGAGGGAGGGCATGAATTTTTGTGGAAATATCTTTAACTGAGTTAATAAATTTTTCAACTTCTGCTGCTGAGCAAAAATATTGTTGAACACGATCTTCAGAAATACCTTCATGTTTTAATAATTTCTTTAATGTAATGATATGTTCATAAGTGATCATATTACCATTCCCAAATTCGCATTCTCCTTCCTTTCAAGAGATTATCGCTACACCATCCGCACCATTCAGAAAAGCTTCCATAATCAAATGAATTCCTACTCGTCCCGTACATCTCACTCTAATGAGATGAAAATCTGTAGAGTAAGATCTTCTTGTTACACCTGTTAAATCTGCTACAGAGTATCCTCACTTATCACAGCCAAAAGCTATGATTTTTCTTGAGTCACGATTTTTCGCATTAGACATTATTATTAACCTCTATACTGTTTATTCTTCAATACTTTCAGATATTTTTTCTATTGTTTCAACTTCAGTACAGCCAATCCCTTTAATTTCCTGAGTAAACTGTCGATCTCGATAATATTTTAAGTCAATGGCTCTTGCTGGACAAGAAGATATACATACACCACATCCTTTGCATTTTAAATCATCAACTTCAGCAATCTCATCTTCATTAACCTTTATTGCTTCATAGTAACATAGTTTCTCACACCTATGACAACCCATACATAAATCTTCATCTACTTCAGCAATAATTAATTCTTGATTAAAAGTATCATGAGATAAAAGAGTTGATACTTTACTTGCGGCAGCTAAAGCTGAAGAAACCGAATAAGGAATGTTTTTTGGACCTGCGGCGCATCCAGCAATGTAAATCCCAACATCTTTAGTTTCTTGTGGGCTTAAACATCCATGGATTTCTGAAAGGAAGCCTCCTGGACCTTTACTTAACCCCATTACCTCGATCATTTCTTCAGTTCCTTTTGAAGGATTCATTCCTGTTGACAATACTACTAAATCAGCATCAATTTTTACAATTTCACCAGTTAAAGACGAATATGCTCTGACTTTTAACTTATTCGTTTTATTATCTTCTATTATTTCACCTACTTTTCCCCTAATCATTCGTATCCCTGATTCTCTTATTTTTCTATAGTATTCTTCATTGCCCTTATCTGTTGTTCGCATATCGATATAGAATATAATTACATCCATGTCTGGATATTCTTGCTTGAGTAATTGAGCATTCTTAAGTGCAACGCTACAACAAACGAAAGAACAATACGGGTTAGCGTTTACATCTCTGGAACCCACACATTGAACCATTACAATAATATTTGGTGTTTCTCCTGTGGAAACTCTGTAAACGTGTCCTCCAGTAGGTCCTATAGGACTTAGCAATCTTTCAAGTTCTATTTGTGTAATCACGTCAGGATAGTATCCATAATTATATTCGTTTGACTCCCATATTGGATATTCATCCCATCCTGTAGCAATAATTGCTGCTCCTACCTTAACATCGAAATATTCTGCTTCTTGTTCAAAGTCAATTGCTTCAGCAGGACATGTTCGTTCACAATTCTTACAGTCAGTGCACACACTTCTATCCATAACAGCTAGTTTTGGTACGGCTTGAGGAAAAGGGATATAAATTGCATTTCTTTCACCAATACCCCTATCAAACTCACTGGGAACT
>JAHLWJ010000387.1 GCA_019057975.1 Promethearchaeota archaeon
AGCTTATATCTATCGATCTAATGTTTAGCAATAATATAGAAGTAAGAAAAAATTTACCTAAAAATAATAAAATTACACTGAGAAATAAATTTCTTTACAATAAAGGGAAAAACAAGTTTCAACATATTTTAGATTTTGATGTATATACTCATAATAAAATTCCATTACAGAATTATCAGACAGCTTTTTCAGATTTAAGAACCTATGAAAAAACAGAATTTCTAAAATATGTAACTGAGAAATTTATGAGTAAAATGAAACCTTTAGATTAAAATGGTGAAAAAATGAATAATAATTCTGAAAATACTGATTTATCAATAGAAGAAGATACTACCTATATAGAACCAGATTCTATCATTGAAAAGCAAGAAGATACTATGATTATAGAAAAAGTAAACAAGAGGGATTTAATAAATAAGAAAATTGAGGCCATAATTGATAACTTCAGGGAAGGAAAAACAGAAGAATTTAAGAATATGATGAAAGGTTTATTTAATTCAATGTGGGATATGGATTTTAGGATTGGAGAATTAGAAAGTGAATTAGAAGAAATAAGAAGCTATTTTTATCGTAATGAGTTAACTGATGAAGATTTTAATGATATTTTAATGGGAGTAGATGAAGAACATATTAATGATGAATAAGGATTAATATTTTGAAAATTAAAAGATGTTTAATCAAAAATGAAAATAGAAGAATACCTAAATACAGAAACCTTTTATGAAACAAAGATTGAGTATGATCGAGATCCAACTCAAGGAGATATAATGATTCCTTATAAAGGAGAGATTTATGAAGGACCAGCAGAGAAACTAATAGGAAAAAATATTCTCGGTATTATAATTGTTACCAATGCTTGCGATATAGAAAATAATTCAGCAAAATACATTGTATATGTTCCTATTTATAAAGCTGAAAAGATAAACAAGGCAATCGAGGAAAATAAGTTAGATTCTTGGAAAAGGATTATAAAGCTTAATCATCCTTATCTTTATTATATTCCTCCCCATCCAAGAATAGATCCAGATTTCGGTGGTGTAATTTATTATCAAAATATCAGATCAGAAAAGAAATCATTTTTCTTAAAGAAATATCCTAATCCCACGTTAACATTAAAGCGTCCTTATATTGATAGGTTGTGTTTAAAAATTGCTTGGTTTTTTAACAGAATTCCAATTAATCACCCAGAAGATAATGAAATAGAGAATTGGATAAAAAATTGTTTAGAAATTAAAATAGATAATCTTAAAGATTAATTTTTCAATAGGCTTATTAATTAAAAATGAATAAAAATCTAAAACCACTTTTTAATCCAAAACTATTGTATAGTTATTACAAAAAGATAGATATTCCTCAATCTAAAATAGAAACCTTAAGTGAAAAAGTATTTAATCTTCCCGAAGAAGCAATTACAATGGGAAAGAAATCAGGAAATGAAGAAAATGTTAAAAATAAAATTGTACTTCAACTGGTAAGATTTTTAGATTTTGATGAGCAATTGGATGTAAATTATGAGGAATCAAAACTGAGAAAATCTATTGATATTACCCTGAGATTATCAAAAGAAGATAAAACTCCTAAAGCATTAATAGAGGTAAAATTTTGGAAAAAAGATTTGGATAAACTTAAAAAGGACAAATCTAGTAGATACAGGTCTGATGTTCAACAAGGATTACTTTATGCTCACGAGAGAGGAATTGACTGGTTTATTATCACTAATGGTTATGAATGGAGATTTTATAAAACTTTTATTTCTGGACAAATTGTCTATAATTTCTATGAAGAATTCACATTAGAAAGTTTGAAACAAGAAGAAAACTTAAAAAAATTCTATTTATTATGTTCTAAAGGTTCTTTCAAAAAAGATTTACAAAAGCAACTTTTCTCAGAAACTGAATTATTAAAAGAAAAAGTTAATGAAGAGGTATTTGATATTTTAGTGAATTGTAGAAGTGAACTCTTCTCAGACATTTTTAGAAACAATAAAGATTTTTTGAATGAAAAAGAAATAATGGAAACCGGTCAGAAAATATTAGATCGTTTTGTTTTTATTCGATTTGCTGAAGATAATAATCTTTTTCCTGATAAAATCCTAAATAAATTTTTGGATAATTGGAAAGGATTACATAAAAATCTTAAAGATAGAACTCCTTTGTTTGGGTTCATAAATGACCTATTTGGCTATATCAGGGATGGAAATATAGATGATGAAATATTTGGCTATGATGGTGAATTATTTGATCAAGACAAAATCATTGAGAAAATTAAGATAGATAACTATGTACTTGAGGATATGATAAATAAATTATATAAATATCCCGATGGTAAATATATTGACTTTTCTGAAATTCCAATTGATATATTAGGTCAAATCTATGAGAAATATTTAGCTTTATCCTTACAAATAAAAGAAGAAGGCTCAATTCCTATATTACAAGAAACATCTACTAAAGCGGTTAGAAAGAAAACGGGGATTTATTATACACCTAAATACATTGTTCACTTTATTATTGAGAATACTATCATTAAAACACTTGAGGAAAATTTAGATGTTCTCCCACAGTTAAAGAAATTAGACCCTGCTTGTGGTTCTGGTGCTTTCTTAAGTCAAGCATATGATATATTATATTTGAAATACGGAGAATATAATGAAGTTATAAATTCAAAATTAGCAATAAAAAGTAAAGATATGGATATGAAAAAGTATATTGAAGTTTTACAGGATTACAAAACGGAGTTTGATAAAAAAATATTAATGAATAATTTATTTGGTGTTGATATTAATCCAGAATCAATAGAAATAACAAAAATGAGTTTATTGTTTAAAACAGCTTAAAAAAATATAGCATTGAATAATTTAGAAGCTAATATAAAATGTGGAGATTCTCTGATCGATAATCCAGAATTATCAGAAGATAAGGCTTTTAATTGGGAGATGAATTTTCCATATACATTTAAAGAAGGAGGGTTTGATATAATTATAGGAAATCCTCCTTATTTTAAAATAAAAAAGGATAGTCCATTGACTCAAATTGAAGAATATAAAGAAATAAAAATAACATTTGTAAATGCTTCTGCTCTTTTTTTGAATAGAGCCTTTAAATTGTTGAAAAATAATGGTTATTTAGGTTTTATTGTACCAAAACAAATAGCATTTACTAACTCTTGGCAAAAATTAAGGGATAAAATATTCAAACAGTTTAAAATCCTTTATATAATTGACTGTGGAAAAGCCTTTGAAGGTGTTTTATTAGAACAAGTCATTATTATATTAGAAAAAGATGCTAATAATGAAGATAATATAATTAAACTTGGTAAAGCTGTTGATAAAGACGTTATAATTGATGGCGAAGTAAGACAGGAATTATGTCAAAGAGAGGACTTGATTTTTTTAGAGTATAATGATATCATTGATAACATTAAGAGAAAAGTTGAAAGAAACAGTGATCTATTGGGAAATATTTCACATATGCAATTAGGATTAGGAATTAATCGTTTAAAGAATTTAGGCGTTTTTACAGAAAAGAAATTAAAAAATTCTCTTGTAATATTAAGTGGTAAGGATATTCAAAAATATCATCTAAGAAGTTATTTATATTTTGACAAAAACCATCCAGAATTAAAAAACTACCAGAAACGAATTATTGATCCTCCAAAAAAGAAAATTGTTGCTCAAAGGATTGTCGCTCACATCAGAGACCATATAAAAATTACTGCTACAGTAGATAATGTGAGCTCGCTTTCATTGAATACAGTGTTAAAAATTTATCCTGAAGAAAAAGATATTTATTATATTTTAGGGATTTTAAATTCTAAATTAATATCCTATTATTTCTATAAATTTGTCTATAATAATGCCATTAGGTCTATGGATTTCTACCCCGGTTATGCTAGCAAAACCCCTATCTTTAAAGCGAATGAATCTCAAAAAGATGAAATATCTAAACTCGTTAAAGACTTAATGGGATTGAATAAAATTTTATTATTTTATAGTGAAACAATTCAAAAAATCTATAAAAAGTACTCTGGAGTTAAAAAAACAAAATTAAGAGATGTAATACAAAATAACTTCTATAGATTGCTTTTAAAGAAAGATAAAAAGATTAAGGTTAGAGAAGTAAGTGCTAACATTGATGATGATTTAATATTAGTAAGTATTAATGGTAAAGATTTCTTAAAACTTCAAATAAGAAATGTTATTAAGAGAAAGTATCTTTTTTTCTTTATTGATTCATTAGAAATTGATTTATTGAATATACAGGAAAAGAACATATTTCAAGCATTTAAAGAATTAGAAATTGATGATTTTGAAGATGAAAAAGCTATTAATACAATTGTAGAAGAATTAGATAAATTTCTTTCAAAAGATTTGCTAAAAAATGAAATTGTTAAATTAGAGATTATGTTAAATGATAGAAGCTTTAAATTATATGGGTTAAGTGAAGAAGAAATAAAGTATATTAAAGATAGTTTTTATTAGACAGCTGATAACCCAGATTCCAAATAGGTTTGCCTTAGTAATTAAAGGAGCTACAAGTGAAAAGTATTTAATAAAACCTTTGGATTATGCTTTGGTTTTTTAACTGTGTATTATTTATTTAGTTAAATTAATTTTGTCAATTTTTTATTTATGTGCTCCTTT
>JAHLWJ010000066.1 GCA_019057975.1 Promethearchaeota archaeon
TTTTTACGCAAACCAAGCTTAAGTGTAACTACTTCTGATAAGAATTATCTCTTCATATTTAAAATAAATCGAGAAAACATTTTAAAAATTTATACATATTTTTTCCATTCTTTTAGATAATATTTAAAAAACCATTGAATAAATGGAAGTTCATGCTTTTTCTTATCGGTTTTTTCTAAAGCTTTATAATATTGAATTCTATCATTTGAATCTACATCAATCATAGGATAATTATTTTTAAATAAAATGTAATTTGTTAATAAGCGAGTCATACGGCCATTTCCGTCTCCAAATGGATGGATGGTAACAAAACGATAATGCATTACAGCGGCAACAAACACAGGATGCAAACTATTCTTTTTATCGTTATACCATTTAAAAAGTTCTTTCAAAAGCATTTCAATTTCCATCTTATACATAGGGAGTTCAACATTACTTCCTTCTATTGAAACAGGATAATTTCTAATAATTCCGGCACTATTGTGATCTGTTGTTTGGAATAATTCTTTATGCCATTCACATATTAAATCCATTGATAATTCTTCTGTTGTGTTAATCATTTTATCATAAATGCTATAATGGGCTTTTGTTTCAATGGCATCATTAACCTTTCTATTTTTTGGTAATATATTATTGTCTATAACTGCTTGGACATCACGTAAAGTTAATGTTGATCCTTCAATTTTACTTGAATGATGAGTAAACCGAATACCAAAATTTCTTAGGTTCTTTGCTTTAATTGGAATGGACATTAAATCAGAATCGTTTCGATACTTTTTCGCTATTTTTTCTATACTTGGAATCCATCTTTCTTTTGCTATTTCATAAGAAAAGTCCTCCCAGATTTGAATTAAGTCCTCAAAGGGAGGTATCTCTGATCCTATATATTTTTCCTTTTTTAGAACTTTCTCGTTCTTTCGGTAAGAATAGGATAGATATTTGTATTCTTTTCCATTAACATTATGATTTATTATTGTTGCCACATGTAAATATATCACTACAAATATTTAAATGTTAATCTTTTTATGTTAAATGTAGAGATAATTTTTATTACCAAATTTTTTTAGCGAAGAAGTTTCACTAACATAAAGAAACTGAGAGTGAAGATTCAAAACTCATCGGAGGAGCAAAAAATTAGGTGTTTTTATTATTATTTTTTAGTACTAGTATAATGATTGGTTATTTAGATTCAGAGCTCTTTTATCTAATTTTTCTTGGTTGGTTAATAGGATTGTGTGTTTTAAATGGCATTATCTTAATCTTACGATATAAAAATCGTAAAGTCTCGATGTGGATCATAACTAATAGATTTCTTTTGATTTCGAGTATCGCAGTCTTTATTCTAATATCTATTCCATATCTTTTTATAGACATATTTGAAGTACCCTTATTTAACATAATTTTAAGCAACATTTATGCTCTACTACTATGTGTTTCTGCTGTTTTATATGAATACACAATTACTAAGGAAACCATAAACTCGAGAAAAAATCTTTCAATAAAAAAAGAAAGTAATCTGTAGAATTTAAATAGATAATTTTAAAGGTATTATTGATGATCACCCGTATTTTCTATGGTATCAACCAATTTTTACCAAACTTCGACGATTTGTTAATCCAGATTAATTCTTTTATTGAATTGGTATTTGGGTACATGAAATACATTTTTTTTGGTATACTTCTCATTATCGGAATCTTAACCTTGTTGAGTTTAAGAGGAAAGTATTTTTTAGAGCGGATCAGATACAGCAAGGAACAAAAGTTGGCGGATAATCCCATGACGAAACCTCGCTTGATTTTAGCTACATTTTACATCGTTTTTGCGTTCGGATTTCTACTTGATTGGTTCACATTCTTCTTGCTGGTTGTTTTAGATCCTTTACCAGATCGGCTCATTTTTAATTTTATTTCTTTTTCAGGAATAAGTGATCCATTTGGATTAAACAACATTTCAGATATTAGCAGAGTTGTGTATCCTTACGAGAAAACAATATACTATGGAGTAGCTATAGCTTCGTTTATGGCTCTCTTGACTATTATAATAAGTTTATGGCAGATCATTAATAAAGAAAGAACTATTACAAAAAAAGCAATAGTCTCTTTAATGAGCGGCATCGTGATGGGAGTGTTAACGGGATTTACTACGTGCCTTCCTTTATTTCTTTAATAGTTCCGATTAAAAATAGATATCTCATGTAATAAAATTGTTAGATACTTTTTTTCTACTATTTAATTTATTACAAGGAATTATTATATCTAGGTAAACGAAATTCAATAGAATATCATGCAAGATAAACTCAAGTGGAACGCCATTGGATTGGTCAAGAAAACGAGGACATTAAAAGATTACATCGAAAGAGAAAAATCTGACATTCCCATTGACCACACAAAAAAGCATGCGACACTTTCAGGATTTTTAGTGGAACTCAACCACATTTTAGAACAAATGGAAAAAATCAAAAAGATTGTCATTCCCAAGTTGGAAAATTTGTTTCGGTTAACATTTCCAACCCCAGAAATGGTAATGTTTGCCTTGGCACGCCCCAGCATTCGAAACATCTTCGAGAATCTCAACACCCATTTTATTGATGATGCAAGCCGCCCATTAAGCGAGGAAGCATTAATAGAATTGGCGAGTTCGGGAGATGCGGCAGTGGTGCTTGCCTTGATTGGCGATGCTGCACTTGATTTAGCAATAGTACAGATATTATGGGATTCTTCTTTGTCTAAAACGGGACAACTCACGACGAAACGCAAGAAAGTGGCGTCAAATAAAAACCTGGCGATCTATTGTGAAGAATGGGGGCTTTATTCTTGTCGCATGAACCGATTACAAGCGAATCCAATGGAAGATCCAAAAACTGAGACAATAGAACACCTCAAAGGCACCTTGGTTGAATCTATAATGGGAGTTGTGTATCTAGAATTTGGATTTAAGGAATTACTAAGAATAGTTCCCCTCATTCAATAAAGCGATTTTGGAGTAAAGCATAATACAAATTACTACATAATTTTTTTAATTTTTTCTTGTTATTCTTTTTTTCTTTTAAATAGATTTGATTTATAGATCCATCAAGAAGTAAATCTATTAAACTTTTGATTAGAAATGGATGTTGGATCATATTTTTCAGATGTGTTTGCTGGGATCGATTTCCTTATGGCCTTGGGGTCCCTTATTGGTTTTTTCGGACTAGTTTTAGGAATAGGTATGCTATTCTTAGGAGGAAGACCTTTTAAAAGCAAGGGGTTAAAAATAGTGATAATTAGTGGAATATTACTTTTTCTCTTTGGCTTCAACACGGGTATTAAATATTTCCGCCTTTAGTTAAAAAAATGATATCCTTTAGTGCGCGAACTACCAGTAAAAAGGGATAAAAAGAGATTGGGGGTACCGAGAGCCAATCCTATCACCACTAATATAATCCCCGCGATTATTACTTTAAAACGCCTGAAAGGCTTGAAACATATTGCACCAATTGAAATAGCCATTCCAACATTGAAAGAAAACGCACCAACATATCGAATCGGTTCCAAACTCGAACTGATGAGGTATCTAAAATTGTTCCCAAAATAAGGAAACACAATCAAAAGAAATATCGCTCCTCCGATAATAAACCAAACAACTTTGGAACTTCGCCGATTATTATATATATTGCTCTTGCGACTCAAACATTTATCTCCTCCATTATTGTATTCTAAGTAAAGGATTTAAAAATGCTGCTTTCTCTTGAATATTGAAATCAACATACATATTTTCGGGGATTTTATTTATTTGATAGCGCAAATATAATAGATAAGCCATTCCTATTGAGAGAAATACCCCCATAAATAGAATAACAACAGTACCTGGTGATAAAATTGAATACACTGACGAATTTAGTGTAAAAATTGTGTTCAGTATACTAACGGCTAGAAAAATCCAAATAATGAAGAACTTTCTCCGTTCGCGTGTGTTGTTAATTAACTTAGTGTATTCCTTCTGTAAAATGCTATTGTTTTCGTAAACACAATTTCTACATAAAATTTGTTCAACCCTTAAAATTGTGTTATTTCTCAGAGTAAGACTTTTACATTCCACGAGTTCTAAATCAACGATAAAACACTCTTCAATTGTGACATGGCGGGAACCTGCTATTGAAAGCTTAGAAATAGCTAGATTTTTCAAAACAAGATATATCCCTTTAGTCACTATTGAAATTTCTACTGTTACATCTCCTAAGTCATCGATTACAATAGGGGAATCCTTCGTACCCTCGCCTTTCAAGCCCAAGGTTTTCTGTAAATTATCTATCGTTCTCTTTCTTAACTTATATTTTATACTCTTTTTATTCAACTTTTCTAACAAGATTAACCAGCTTAAACTTTATTTTATTGGTCTAATAAAACTATAAACTTGTTATATTTAAAAGGAAAAATAAAGCAGAAAAATACAAAATGTTAGAATAAGTATATAAAATCCTTTAATATCTGTTTTTTGAAATGATATTCACATATCGGGGATAGTAATTGTTTTGAAAAATTTCTTTTTTTCTTTTATAAAGAGACAATTTTAGTATTTTTCCACCTAAGTAATAAAAAAATTTTAAAATAAGTCATAGGCTGGAAAACTCATGAAAACAAAAGTTAAAGGTTTGTTGGATGTATGTTATCATTGTAATTCGATTAACATCTCAGAAATAAATTATGGCTATGTATGCAGAACCTGTGGAACTATTCAGGAATTATTAAAATTTGAATCTGATATGTCAGTCATTAAAATGGAATTTCAAAACGCTGTTACCCGTAAAACTACAATAGGAAACGAGATAGAAAGAAAAAGAGCTAAAGACAGGGGAAAAATACGTTACCTAAGTAAATTGAATTCTATTAAACAACATAAAGAAGAAATTATGAAAATAGCTTTCATTAGGACAAAAACAATCATTGAAAAGCTAGGACGATCAACTAAAGATGTTTCCATAATTCTAAGAAAATTTAGAGAGATTCGCCCCTATATTCGACCTAAGTCTAAATTTCGGAGCCCTGAGAAGAGTATTCCAAGTATTATCTATTTTTACTATAAAGAAGCGAATATTGTTATTGATGTAGAAACGCTACTTGAAGTTTCAGAGATTTCAAAAACTGAATTGAACGAGTTTAGAAGGCAAATGGAACTATTTTGGCCAGCGTATAAAACGAGAGATCACAAAAAATACATTCTTACAAGAATAGGCGGCGTTATTGGTTACGAAAATCTATACAACCAATCAATAAAGATTTTAGATAAATACTGGGAGATAATAAACGATTCTAAAGACGATGTTATTGCTGGTTTAGTTGTAGGAATAGCAATAACGCTTTCTAAATGCGAAAGGCTAACTCTGAATTCGATATGCAGATCATTAAATATTTCTCAGAGCTCGCTACAAAAATCAATTCAAAGTAAATTGTTTGACCGGCTAGGTATAAGAAATAGGGTAAAAGGATTTAAAAAAAAGGTTGAATTCCTAGAAGAAAGAGGCTTTTTTAAAGATTTATGAGAATTCATCTTTATTTTTTCCTTTTATATATGTTCAGTTTATAGTACTGTTAAAGTTAGCAGACAAAATTTATCACATTGTAGAATGTTTGAAGAAATCATAGTTATGGGAGGATTTGCCGTAGTTTCAATAATAATGTCTTTTTTACTTCTAAAATACGCACCTAATCCATTACACGCTATTTTTCGAGGTATAGCTGTTGTTGGCATAATAATCCACGAACTTTCGCACGCGTTAATGTGCGTGGTAACCAATACGCGTATACGGAAATTAAAGCTACTAGAACGCTCCGATGGCAAGTCAGCATTTGGTTTAAATTATGGCGGGCGCGTTGAATTAAAAGATTACGTCAGATTAACTTTTTTACAAGCATTACTAATTGGGTTCGCACCCATATATATCTCCTTCTGGCTATTCTTCTTTTTATGGAGGCAATTAAAAAATCCAAACCTGGACGTGCTAACTTTTTACATTTATATCTTTGTGATGATATCGTTAGTATTAAGCGCAGCACCTTCGTTTGCGGATCTATTAGCAATATTAGGAGCGTTCCAATTTGACTGGAGATATTCGTCGTATCAAACGGGGCTAACATTATTATCAATAACTACCGTTTGGCTTACTGTTACATATTATCAAATTCAATTCTTCCACGAAATTGTAACATATGTATTAGTTTTTATAGGGTATTATGGATTTAAAGTCGGATTTAAAGGTTTAAGTAATATGTATCAGCATTTTTTCAGCAAGCGAAGCCAAAAGAGGATAGATTACATAAAGCCAAAAGCGTTAACTCGAAGATCCGTTAAACCAACAAGGGTAGAAACTAGGGACCGAACTCAGTGGTGAAATTCGTGAGCGAAATGGAGGCAGAATTGTGTCTTGTAAAAATCAAAATTACCCAAAGCCCGATAAAACAAGAGAAGGAAATTATTTTTGATTTAAAACGAGAAAAACAAAAAGAAATTGAAAAAACATGGATGCGAAATTATTTCCAAGACGACACCGTTTACGGCTTAGAACTTAGCTCTATTGGTAATAAGATTAAGTGGGAATACTTTATAAGAACCTTAAATCCCGAAGAAGGGCTTATAAAAGGATATAGGCTTTTAAATATCTTTAAAAGAGTTTTTCCCGGATTGGATGGAGATGTAAATTTATTACCGATTTACCCGTTTATACTTGAGCAACAAAAGCTAATATATGAACTACACATTCCAGAAATCCAAACTCTTGATAAAATCTCTCTCATCAAAAATTTCATTCACAGTAGCAGAAATAATCGAGATTCTCACAGAATTTTCCGCCTTTTTATCATCTGGCAGAAAGATGATACTATAGATTCTAATTACAATAACTTTCTGAAAGATTCTACTGCTCATAAAGTATTTAAAACCAAATTTTTTATCAGAGTCGAAAGTAGTAATAGTAAAATGACGGACTTTCAAACACTTATGCTAAAATCTGATTTTGAGTTCATAGCAAAAAGTATTTACAATGTCAAAATGGAGAAAGCTCGTATCCTTAAAGCTCGACCGGACACTTGGAAAAAAATTCTTAGTGGAAATTGCTTTTGGAAAAATTCCGAAAGAATTCAAACTGGAAAAAGATACTCCTTAATTAAAAACATTATTCCCAATCATGAAATGCCACACTTCATCTCGCCGAACAACATCGACTTTAACTTTCCACGCAATTCCGGACTTCCGCACCCTTTTATTCTTGAAAATGAAAAAATTATTGATTTGCCTATAACGGAGGACGATAAGAATTACGTGTGGTTTGGCAAATTGTATCGACAAGGAGTTCTCTCAGGATCGAACGCTTATTTTCGAATTAACGATTTGAATCGAAGTTGTATCATCGCTGGAAATACTGGTTCTGGAAAAACATATTGTGCGAGTCAAATTGTTCAAGAAATTGCCACAAAAGCACCTCATGTCGGAATTTTAACGATAGGACTCTCTAAAAAAAATCAAAAACGATACTTTCAAGCAGATGAAGTTCTTACCTATGGCGACGAAGATTTAAAGATTCCCTACTTCGTCAAACCCAATTCTGGTAGAATCGACCTGGATAAATATTTACTCGAAACCGCTAGTTATCTTACTGCCTCCCTTGGTTTAAAAGGAACCACAACCACTATTCTAAATAACATAATGATGGGGCTTGATGATGAAAATAAAGAACTACCAAAAAAGCCTAAGTTTCTCTTCGAAAAAGCGTTAGATTACCTCGATAACCCCAAAAAAGGATACCATGAAAAATTTCACACCAACCTTACAAGCGAAATCCTAAATAAAGTGCTCGAAAGATTGAGCAGTGTAAACATTGAAAAAACTCTGGACTTAATTAATGACACTCCTAGGTGGTTTAAAGAATGGAGGAATGGTAAAAATTTCTACTTCGACTTAACAGAATGCAGCATATGGACCCAACGAATCTTAACAAACGCTCTTTTTCAAATGATTAAAACGCTCACTTCCGATGTAGAGACTAATCAACTTAACAACCTTATCGTCATCGATGAACCCGATTCCATCCTCGCTCAAGCTCTTTCCACCAATCCATACAACGACAATGTCATCGCAAAAATGGAACTCGAAGAAATATTCAGAACTCTCATCGAAGAATATCGCAGCAGAGGACTCGGGTTTATTATCATCGACCAAACGCCCTCAAGCTTGTTCAGAGCCGTAACTAAATCGCCAAGCTTGAAAATCGTGTTCAAACTCGACCTTGAATGCGGAAGACTCCTTACCCTCGACGAAAAAGAACTCAATTACCTCAAAAACCAAGAAAAACGCCGAGCACTGGTATTTAACGGAGCTACCTCTGAAGAATATATAATTAAAACAATCGATATTGAACCCGTGGATTGAGGTGACTTAATTGGACATTAAATCGCCCAGCTCAGAACCATCAAAATCGTACGAAAAATCGAATACCGAGAAAATCAATACCGAGAAAGCTGAAAAGCAAGAAGTAAAACAAAAACCAAACGACAAGCCCAAACCTAAGAATAAAATCGAGCGCCCTAAGATAAATATAAAAAAAGAACCAGAAAACAAAATCGAAAGACCTAAAGTAGATATTCACAAAGAACCAAGAAATAAAATCCAGCGAGAAAAAATTAACCTACAAACTCCAGCCCGAAACAAAATTGAACGCCCTAAGATTGATCTACACAAAGAACCAAGAAAAAAAATCCAGCGAGAAAAAATCGACTTGGATTCTCCTGTCAGAAATAAAATTGAGCGGATTCCAACCAACGACCTTAAAAACACCATAAAAGCCGAAGGAAATCAACTCTCGCTAGAGAAAACTAAAGAGGAAATGAAACAAATTGATTGGAAAAGTGTCTCAGAAAATTGGACTGTTAAAGTAAGTGCTAATAAAGAGATCACCCTTAATCCCTACAAACTCCCATCTAAAGAAAATCCGCTCTACAAACATAAACAGTGGCTCCAAACCGTATACAATCATAAAAAGTGGAATTTAAACGACGATGGATTAAGAACGATTAGTGGTGTATCCTATTCTACTGTTTACAAATGGCGAAAAAAATTCAATATTCCAACATCACAACCAAGTCAAAAACCGTTTAATGATGGAAAACAAAAGGAATGTGGACGATGTCATCAAATTAAACTACATAATGAGTTTGGACTTCGAAATGATAAGCGAAAAGATAAACCATACTTAAGAAGCAATTGTAACCAGTGTAAAAGTGAACTAAATCAAATCTATATATTTAAAAATAAACTCAAAATCCTTGGTGAAATTTGTGGTGGAAAGGATAAGATAAAGTGCTCAGAATGTGAAACTAAAGCAGATAAATTGCCTACCTTTGATTTCCATCATCCTGATAATAAATTTAAAGAGTTAAAGAGAATAAGAATAAATAAAAATTGGAATAAAACAAAGGAAATATTAGAAAAAGAAAAAGTCATTCCGTTATGTAAGAATTGTCACGCTGTAAAAAAAACAGCAGTTTACAATAGGTTCAAAGAGATGATTCTTAAAAAGAATAATTTTGAAAAAAAGCTAGAAGGAATAGAAAATAATATACATCAATATGTAAAGACAAATTTTAACACTGATAATCCTAAATCCCAGCTAATTCAAATTAAATCTTGGATTAAGAAAAGAATTGTAATAGAAAAATTATTTAATGGGAATTGCATTGGTTGTGGGGAGGATAAATTACCTTCTCTCCAATTCCATCATATAGATCCTGAAAAGAAAACTTATCGATCTTGGTCAGATATAAACCATTTAAATATTAGCCAGATTATAAAGAAATTTAAGGAAGATACAGCTATTTGCTTATGTGCAAATTGTCATAGCATGGCAGAATCCAGGCATTTTGAGGAAAACATAGGTGAGATTCTAAATAACAGAGATCTACGCAAATCAAGGACATTCTATGAAAAATTGAATAGAAATATTAAAAATTATTCTTTTCCGATCCAACTGGAAAGGAAAAAGAATTATATAATACAAACAAATCAGAAGAGTTTAACTCGTTCAGAAATTAAATTGTTTAACGGAAAAGAAATTGAACCTCGAACTAATCATAATAAGAGCCATTTGACTGGATCTATAAAATACCAAACTGTTTATGGAGATGGGTGGAAGAAATATCTATTTCACATTAATAAACTAATAGATGAGGGAAAAATTGTGCAAACTAAAATTCTAGCTGAACATGTTGGAGTCAATACGCGTAATACGAGGAAAAATATTCAGAAGTTAATTGCGAATGGAATGATCTCAATAAACGGAGAACACAACAATAGAACAATAATCTTAACAGAAAAAGGAAGAAATGAATCAAAAGATAATTTTCCATATATATACATGTAAAAATCTTTTCTAATTGAAAACTAGCAAAACTCATTAACAAGGAACTCATTACAAATTTAGTAAGATATAATGATCGAAATTATATCTTAAGCTTTAATCCCAAAGAACATCTTTTTATTAATTTAACAGAAAAAGGGGAAAAAGAACCAGAAAGAATTAAAAAGGAATAAAGCGCCTCGAGCTTTTCCAAACCTTGGAATTCAAGAGTTTTATGGATCGAACATGCGACCGCCCGGTTAACTTCCGGTTTTGTGGTAAATCCCGCTATTAAATGGCCCCACACGGGCTAAAAAAGCCGGGTGCTTTCGGCAACAATTTTACATTGCTCTACTTAGCCAAGCACACCGATACGGTGCTCTTTCCTTACATTCTAGCTGAGCTATCGAGGCTACTGTTATTTTCCAATGCGTTCCACCAGTTTCTGGTAGTGCTTCTGCCGGGATTCGAACCCGGGTCACCAGGGTGAAAGCCTAGCATGCGAAGCCCTTTCCTAGAGGTTTGAGAAAAGATTGGCCGGACTACACTACAGAAGCATCACAAAATAACGTTTTGTCGTATTCATTTTTGATGTGAATGCTAAAAACAATTATTTTGATATAAAAAACAAATTAAGGTTCAATTTTAAATTTTGTTATGTAAGAAATTGAGACAGTTAGAGAAACAATATTTCGTGTTTTTAAAATTGTTAGCGACTTATGAATTAAATATAGATTTTACTTTTTCATACCAGAGATGCACTTTTTTTAAACTTAATTACTAATATTAATTAATGATAGACAGAGAATTTAAGAAGGTTTAAAATCATGGAAATTTTTACAAAGAACTTTAAAGAAATTAATGAATCAGATTTACGAGAGTTGGAATTATCATTCCTAAATTTCGAAGACTATCAGATTGAGTTTAAATTTAAATATGATGCGGATCCGAATGAGTTCAGAAGGGATATTATCCAATTTGCTAATGGTTTACAAGAGGGTTTCATTTTTTTTGGCGTGAAAGATAATCCTATTAAATTCGTTGGCTTAGAAAGAAAAGAGATTGATGAACTGAAACTTATAATCAATAATATTCTCCCTAGGAAAATTGAACCTATTCTTTCTCCCTTTCCAGATTATCATGTAATTAAATTATCAAATGATAATTATATTTTTATTGTAAAGATCTACCCAAAGAAGCATGGAATTTATGCAATAAGATTAAATGATAATCCTTCTAAATTAGATTTCAGAAGATACGAATTTTATAGAAGGATGGATGGTAGTAAACATCAAATGTCAATTGAGGAAGTTATCGAGTTAATTGAGATCAAGAGTAAAGGAAGCAAGAAACTTCTTGAAGTAACAATTCATCCTACAACGCTTAATTCTTCAAATTTTGATGATGTGTTTATCTCTATACAAGCAGTTAACAAAGGTATTAGACCAATTACTGTTAATTCATACGGAATTAGTATAGTAAAAGAAGAATTTAATCTATGGATTCCGTCTCATAGTGTCCCAAACAGATTTGTTTGTGATCGACTACCTAGAAAATTATTGGATGGTGATGCATGTTATGCTTATCTTTCAAGAACATACTTTGAACAAGAAATGGAAGAGAATGGATGGAAATATCCTTTAGAAGTTAAAGCGTTCTTTAGTACTACTGACGGTAGATTCTATTCAGAGAGTATCATATTAAAAAAATTCAAGTAATAAAATGGAATAATAATTTATTGATTTATTTTTGGTTTAGTTTTTTAATTTTCTCTCTAAACATAATAACATCTTTTTCATTTGGTATAACTTTTAAAACCTCTTCAGTTAAATCTAAAGCTAAACCGTAATTTTTAGTTCTAAAATATACTCCTGCTAACGCGAACTTAGCTGGAAATGCTTCAACATCTATTTTTAAGACCATTTTTAAATGCTTTTCAGCTTGAGTTAACTCATTCTTATGAATATATATTAAAGTAAGATTGAAGAAAACGCAGCTAATTATAGGAAATACTCACGAGGGAAAACTGGAATGGATAAAAACACAGTATTACGATTTAGGCAGAACTATCCAAGACATTGCTAATGATTTAGGCGAGAGTATGATTACAGTTAGGAAAAACTTTGACGAGATAGAAAATCAGGATATAAGTAAAAACGAGATAGATAGTCATCAAGGAGTAAGCTAGGATTAAAAAGCAAAAAAATATTTTCAAGTAATTTCACATTGTATTCAAAAAAGTTAATTATTTGGGTTATTTTTTTTGAAAGAATATTATAACCACTCTTATCTTTTCATTTATTTAATTCTTGAACCTTACTTTGTAAGAATTTAATTGCGAGCTCATTAGATTCAGATTTATAATATCCAATATTAGAAGCATTATCAGCTATATTAATTCCTAAAGCGTTAGAGAAAAAAATAACGCTATAAATATTATTAGATATAATATTCAGCTGAAAATAAATATAAAAATAAAGTGATAGGTATTATCCTCTCAGGTGTCAAATTTAAATAGTGGCTCCGCGTAGTGTCCAACTTACCTTTTTAATTCTTAGGATCATTTCCCTACTTAAAGAGTCAAATTGTTCAGAACACAAGATCTTTTTGATACGATTTCTAGCCTTTCTTCGAAGATCCCGAGACATATACTTCTTTAATAGTTTGCTTACATCTAATAAAGTCAACAAACAAATAATATTAATACTTGGTTCTTTATTGTTATTAACTATGTTGTGAATTTCCTCTAACAATTGTGATTTGAATTCTGGTTTCTGTAAATAATAGAGTTTTGATCCTAAAATTGGTCTGATTTCACTCTTTATAATGCCTTGTTGTTCCATAAGATCGAAATACAAATAATAATAGTGTTTATATTTCTGTGAAAGTGTAATAAGCCATATCTTTAAACTTCGTTTTCTTTTTGAAATTTCTAAAATTTTAAGTATTTGATCTAAATATTCATTTCCCGTTGAACTTGAATTAATAATTTCGACTGCACTTTTTGTAAATGTTATTTTACCTAGAAGAAATAGATCCATTAATAATGATCCTGCAAAACCTAAACTTAGATTGCCCCTAATATAGCGTTTCCCTTTTTGTTCATTTAAAACCATTAGTAAATAGCTTCTTGAAATGGTTATTTTAATTTCCCCTCCTTTCACTATGTAAAAGAAGTCTTGTGAAAAATTCTAATCGTTTCAAGCACAGTCTTAAGAGATTAATAAATAATAATGATATAAAAAGCTTAAGACACTTAATTTTCATTAAAATCAGACTCTGAATTTACCCTTCTAACTTTTTTTGCATCTATCATAGCTATTTATTTGTATAATTTTCAAGAATTTCGAGATAAACTTCTTCTTTACCAATATCTGATAGTCTTAAATTACCAATTATAACATTCTCAGGTTTTTCTCTCGTTCTTTTTCTTGTAATTTTCAATACAATAGCAAAATAAAAAAAGAGAGCAAAAGAGAAAAGATTTAGGATACTATAAGGCCAACTATTAAATTCGAACATAAAGATCAAGAATGCGAGGATAATGTTTACCAAGGATATTCCATATAATGTTTTCTGCAATCCAAGATAAAGTTTACCAGATTTTATACTTTCGAGGCTATCATCTACACCTCTTGAAAATAAATTGTTTTCTATGGTGCATCCTTTTGAGAATCCCCAAGCGAGGTTTAAAATAGAATTATTTCGAATCGTTATATCATAGCAGCCTTCCACTTCGAAATTTTTTATTTTGCAATTTTCAATAATAATATTCTGGGTATCAGTGCACAATAGAGTGTAAACTACAACATCTCGAATAATGTAGTATAAGGAAGTCTTTTGAATTTCAATTTTTGGCTTTAAGCCAGACAAGTCATTTATTATTATAGGATCATTTTCTGTGCCGGTTCCCTGCCATCCCATCTTATTTTGGAAGTGTTCCAGGGTTATGTCATTGATTTTAATCTTACTAAGGTTTTTTCTGATTATTTTGAGTAATTTTTCCTCTTGGTTAATGTCCATAGTTCGTCTTCCCTTTATCTGCATTTTTCGAAGGTCATCGTCTTTGATTTTTTTATCCTTATAATTTTTCAATATATTCATTATTTTACCCGCTTTTTCTTCCCATCCTATATACTGGTATAATTCTAGCGCGGTTTCAAAGTTGGAAATTGCTTGTTCGTAAGGGCTTTCATATCTAAAGTTATCTTTAAATACACCTATTTCATATCTATTAATAGCGTTTTCAGCTTCATCTATTAAATTCATTGCTTCCCTTGCAAAGTCTTCTAACCTTTGGTTTCGTTCATCTGTTCTTTCTTTCTTTTTATTTTTCTTACTCATATTCGCTTTACTTATTTTATTATGGATATAAATGTAATAATTCAAGTCTTAATTTTAAGATTTTTTGAAATCTTATGTACTAATTAAAAAATAACTGGTTTAGTAAAAAGAGACTATCTTTATTATTGTAATTTAAATGCGGGAAGAGGGATTTGAACCTCCGAACTCCTCTGAGACTGGATTCTAAGTCCATGGGATTCAAACTTAGAGTTGAATAGGTTTGTCTTAATTGTTCGATGATACGAGTTTCGAGATTGAAGGGTGGGAGCGTGTTCCGGAGTTTTTACACCAATTTTCTTTATAATGCTGTAATTTTACTCTACTTCAAAAGGTCTACTATTTGATTATCAGGGAGTTTAGGGTTTAATAGTCTAATCCTATGAGTTTGCCAAGATGTCAATCCAAATCTCTTAGCAAGATTTTTATCAGGCCTGGAGGTAATTATCATATGCTCTTCATTGTTTTGAGCGAAGAATCTGAGAACAGAATAGGGACATTTTTCACGAGCTTTGCGCAACACGAATGGTTTATCTATTATGAATTTTTTCCTATGTCGGATATCGATAAATATCACATTTCCTTCAATTTTTGCATCTTCTTTCAGCGCGGTCTTTGTGTTCTGCAACACAACAGTATAGTAATCCCAATATGTTGTACCTTCTTTTAAATCGTTGTAAATGCAGAATTTTTCTATAAACTCAGAAATCAAGCTTCCTAGTCTTTCACATTTTATTTTTTCCCCAGTATAGAATCTTTTTCCTCTTTTTTTGTTCTTAAAATAAAATATTAGGCCATATATCGGAGGACCCATATTGGATCTCTCTTGATAAGAAATTAAATCGATATTAGAAAAATCATAAGCTCTGTTTCTTTTAAAGCTAGGTGAAACGCGTTGTAGGCGAATTTTATTAGATATTTTATCAAAGATCCATTCAAGTTTGCGATATCGATAATAAGTGTAAATACCGATATACGGCAGAAAGCCGAATGATATAATGATAAATGTGAATAAGAATGATATTGAAAAAATACTAAGAATTAAGAAAAGTGCTGAGAAAAGGCCATAAATAATGAATAACATTCGATATATGTCATCATATTCTCGAGTATAATCTTTTTTAATGATAAACTTATCTTTAGTTATTGTTAGAAAAGTATGTGTATCAATATTTTCTTCCATTTCAATAATCAATAACCTATCTATAATTAAAGTTTTATTGAATCCTTTATATATAATAGTGATCGAAGTATAAATTATGAGGGAAGGAAGTAAATATAGGAAAAGAGTATTTGGGATAATCCTGTTAGGAGTCGCTGTTTGGTTAATTCTTGGTATTCTTTCACGGATTGGGATCTTTTGGTTTGCATATGATTTTGGTTTTGATTTAATAGTTAGAAGGGTATATGCAGTACTTGGTCTAACCATCTTGATTTTATCGGTAATCCTCAGCATTATGATGACTTATGCTTATCGATTACATTTCCCAAAATTAAACGAACAATTAATGAAAGCTACTACTCAATATAGGGAATTAAAATGGTTTAAAAAAATTGGTTTTTGGATAATTATGTTTGGTGTACTATTACAAACAGTCGTTTTTCTCCTTCCTTTCTACATAGTTGTACTTACAGGTATTTTAGTTTATGATTTTGAATTGCTCGAAACCATTATTGCTGTGATAATTACAGTGGGTGCGATTATGAGCCTTATCCCGGTTAAAAAAGCATCAGAACAGAAATTCGAATCACATCAAAAAAAAGAATTAACTTTCGATGAGGAAGATAATGGAGATAAGCAGGAAAAAACGGTAAAAGGTTTTAGTCGAAGGACAATGTTTAAAATAATGCTACTCGCTCATTATTTGATGATTGCTATGGCTATATTTTTGAATTTCCGAGGGATGCTTTTTACGACTGATATGACTAAAATAGTTTTTCATTTAACCTTACAGATCATATCTGTTCCGTTATATGTATTGTTTCTTATCTGGGTTTTCAAATTTCGGAGAAAATATTTTTCTATGGAACCAGAGGAGAGGAAATTAAAATATAAGAAAATGTGGGTTCTAGTAATCATAACTTATTTTCTTTTTTTTGGTATTATTGCGTATGAATTTTTTATTACCGAAATTATCGAATCCATGTACGGTCCATACTCCCTGATACAATTTTTATTCGAACTATCTTTTATTTTTGTATTTATGTTTTTATGTTTTGGAGTAGTTATAGTCGTGCTTCCAAAATTAAAGACAGATTAAAACCCTCCCGATTATTATTGTGTGTGTGTTCAGGGTTCTTCACTGAATCTTTAAAATATTAGAGGGGCGGGACGAGCGCACACGTAAAAGACGGGTTTGGTGAGATGGGGGCGTACTTGCCAAGCTTTCGGGCGAGGTATTTAGCCTGCCATTCTCAACAGCGCGAGTGTGTGGCACTCGAAAGGGGAACTTAAAGGTTCAGGCTTAGAGTGAGTAAGGCTTAAGTGTTGAGTGGCAGACGATACGAGTTTCGAGATTGAACAGTGAGAGTGTGTTCCTAGTGTTCTTTTTTTTTTCTCTTTTCTCTATTTTACATATCAAGGTTTACTAAGAGAGTCAATTATAAATACTACTTTATCTGAAGAGCATTACAACAAATGCGGGAAGAGGGATTTGAACCCTCGAACTCCTCTGAGACTGGAT